>NZ_QKSF01000006.1:0-226968 GCF_003234045.1 Curtobacterium sp. MCPF17_047
CCCCAGTATCCCCCGCGCCGCCGACACCCCCGCCCGCTCGCCCGTTCGCCCGCTCGCCCGCTCGCCGAGGTCGCACAGGTCGCCGAGGTCGCACGACCCGCCGCGTGGTGATCGCCGAGGTCGCGGGAACTGCCGCCGCGGCGGCGTCCGGACGGCAGGACGTGCGACCTCGACGCTGGCGGCGACCACGGAACGGACGGGAGGCGCGGTGCGGGCCCGCACCGCGCCTCCCGTCCCGGCTCGGGTCAGGTCGGGTCGGGTCAGGCGGAGACGAGCTCCGGCGCGCCCGAGGCGGCGCCCGCGCGCACCGCACGGTTGACCGCGGAGACGATCGCCTTGAGCGAGGCCGTCGCGATGTCGGCGTCGATCCCGACGCCCCACAGCCGGACGCCGTCGACGTCGAGCTCGACGTAGGACGCCGCCTGCGCGTCACCCGAGGCGCTCATCGTGTGCTCCGAGTAGTCGTACAGCGTGACCGCGACGCCCTGCTCCTTCATCACCGTGAGGAACGCGTCGATCGGACCGGTGCCGACGGCCTCGGACGTGATCGATCCCTCGTCGACGCGCATCGCGACCGACAGCTTGGTCGTGCCGTCGAAGTCGCTCGACGTGGCGGTCTTCGTGATCTCGTACCGGCCCCACTTGTCGTCGTCGACGTGGGCGGGCAGGTACTCGTCGTGGAACAGGTCCCAGATCCGGTCGGAGGTGAACTCGCCACCCTCGGCGTCGGTGCGCTGCTGCACGACACCGCTGAACTCGATCTGCAGCTTGCGGGGCAGGTCGAGCGCGTGGTCCGTCTTCAGCAGGTACGCGACGCCGCCCTTGCCGGACTGCGAGTTGACGCGGATGACGGCCTCGTACGAGCGGCCGATGTCCTTCGGGTCGACCGGCAGGTACGGCACCGCCCAGACGACGTCGTCGACGCCGACACCCTCGGCGGCTGCACGGGCCTCGAGGGCCTCGAGCCCCTTCTTGATGGCGTCCTGGTGCGAGCCGCTGAACGCCGTGTAGACGAGGTCGCCCGCCCACGGCTGGCGCTCCGGCACCGGCAGCTGATTGCAGTACTCGACGGTGCGCTTGACCTGGTCGATGTCCGAGAAGTCGATCTCCGGGTCGATGCCCTGCGTGAACAGGTTCATGCCCAGGGCGACGAGGTCGACGTTGCCGGTCCGCTCACCGTTGCCGAACAGGCACCCCTCGATGCGGTCGGCACCGGCCATGTACCCCAGCTCGGCAGCGGCGACGGCGGTCCCGCGGTCGTTGTGCGGGTGCAGCGACAGGATGACGTCCTCGCGGTGCGCGAGGTTCCGCGACATCCACTCGATCGAGTCGGCGTAGACGTTCGGCGTCGCCATCTCGACGGTCGCGGGCAGGTTGATGATGACCTTGCGCTCGGGCGTCGGCGTGAAGACCTCGAGCACGGCGTTGCAGATCTGCACCGCGACCTCGAGCTCGGTGCCCGTGTAGGACTCCGGCGAGTACTCGTAGTAGACCGTCGTGTCGTGCTGCAGCCGGCCCTCCGCCGCCTTGCACATGTGCGCTCCGGCGACGGCGATGTCGACGACACCCTGCACGTCGGTGCGGAAGACGACCTCGCGCTGCACGATGCTCGTCGAGTTGTAGAGGTGCACGATGGCCTGCTTCGCCCCGTCGATCGCCTCGTACGTGCGGTCGATGAGGTGCTCGCGGGCCTGGGTCAGGACCTGGATCGTGACGTCGTCGGGGATCGCGTCCTCGTCGATCAGGCTGCGGACGAAGTCGAAGTCGGTCTGCGATGCGCTGGGGAACCCGACCTCGATCTCCTTGTAGCCCATGCGCACGAGCAGGTCGAACATCGCTCGCTTGCGATCGGCGTCCATCGGGTCGATGAGCGCCTGGTTGCCGTCACGCAGGTCGACGGCGCACCAGCGCGGCGCACGGTCGATCTGCTTGGTCGGCCAGGTGCGGTCGGGCAGGTCGACGGTGATCTGCTCGGAGAAGGGGACGTACTTGTGGATCGGCATCCCGGAGGGGCGCTGCGCGTTCTGCATCGGTTCGCTTTCGTCGGTGTGGTTGCGGTGCGGCCACGACGGACTCCGCGACGAGGTGGGCCGGTTGTCAGGCCTCGTCGCGGCGACGAAGGAGGAGGAGTGCCGAGTACATCGGGTTCACGGTAGCACCGTGGGGCCCGGGTGGCGCACAGTGTGACGGGAGCACGAACGGACGGGAGGCGCGGTGCCGGCTGGCACCGCGCCTCCCGTCCGTCCGTCCCTCCCGTCCTTCCCGTCCTTCCCGTCTCTCCCGTCTCTCCCGTCGTCACCGACCGCGACCGCGTCAGTCCACCGCGAGCGCTTCCGTCGGCGGGACGCGCATCGCGCGGCGCACGGGCGCGACCGTCGCGACGACCGCGAGGACCAGGGCTCCGACGACCACGATCGCGATCGTCAGCGGCGGCAGGACCGGCGTGACCACCGAGCCCAGGATCCCGAGCAGCGTCTGCCCGCCCAGCCAGCCGTAGAACGTGCCGAGCACGAGTCCGGTGACCACGGCGGCGACGACCATCTGGACGGCCTCGGTGACGATCATCCGGCGGACCTGCGCCCCGGTCAGACCGAGGACGCGCAGCAGTCCGAGTTCCCGGCGGCGCTGCAGGACGCCGAGGGCGAGCGCGTTGACGACCCCGACGCCGGCGATCACGGCGGAGAAGCCGACCACGACGCTGACCACGGCGTTGAGCTGTGCGAAGAAGGTGCGCTGCTGCTCGAGCATGGCGGGCGTGATCCCGCTCTGGCCCGAGAGGGTGGACTCGGTGACGTGCTGCATGATCCCGAGCGCGACCGCGAAGGTGACGAGCAGGGTCACGCCGATGACGAGGCCGATCGTGGCACGCGCGGACCGCGCCGGCGCGCGCATCGCGTTCCGCCCCGCGAGCAGGACGACCGGGTCGGCGGACCCGACGCGCCCGATGGCCTGCAGGACCGGCGGCATCACGATCGTGGCGCCGACGGAGACCCCGGCGAAGGACACGAACCCGCCGAGCGCTGCCGGGAAGACGGCGACCGGCGTGGTGCCGCTGAGCGCCAGCCCGAGCAGCGCGAGCAGCGCTCCCCCGGACATCAGGATGACCGCCCAGACCTTGCGCGCGGTGCCGGAACGGACGTCTTCGTGGCTGACCTCGACGCTCGAGGAGAGCGCCTGCAGCGGGGTCACCGTGAGCACGCGTCGCGAACCCGCTGCGAACGCACCCCAGGTGGCGAGGACGACAGCGACGACCGGCAGCACGAGCTCCCAGGGCAGCACGGTGTACGAGCGATCGGGCAGGAACCCGTTCCCGCGGAGCACGGCGACGAACACCGCCGAGAGCCCGGTGCCGACCACCGCGCCGATGACGCCGCCGAGCAGGCCGACGACGAGCCCGGTCCGCGTGATCCGTGCCCGGAGCGAGGCACCGGTCGCGCCGACGAGCCGTTGCAGGGCGATCACGCGGGTCTGGCCGGCGATGAGCGTCGCACAGGTGTTGGCGGTGACGATCGCACCGACGTACAGGGCGATGCCGAGGAACAGCCAGCCGATCACCGAGAGGACCGACTTGACCGATCGGAGGTCGTCGAGCCCCGTGGCGGCCATCGCCTCGGCGACGATGCCCGGGGCGATGACGAGCGCGGACCCGAAGGTCGTGCCGAGCGCTGCGACGAGGATCGTCGGCGCGAACTGCCGGACGCCGTCCACGGTGCCGTTCACGCTGCCGCCTCCATGCCGAGCATCGTGGCGGAGATCTCGGCGGCACCCATGCGTGGCCGGTCGTCGACGACGCGGCCGTCGGCGAGGAACAGGATCCGGTCGGCGTTGGCGGCGGCGACGGGGTCGTGCGTCACCATCACGACGCTCTGGCCCCACTCCTCGACGGCGCCGCGGAGGATGGCGAGCACGTCGCGTCCGGTGCGGGAGTCGAGTGCACCGGTCGGTTCGTCGGCGACGACGACGGCCGGGCGCGAGGCGAGCGCCCGAGCGATCGCGACCCGCTGCTGCTGTCCGCCGGACAGCTCGTGCGGGCGGTGCGTGAGCCGGTTGCCGAGCCCGAGCATCTCGACCAGACGGTCGATCCACGCCGACTCCTCGCGGTCCAGCTTGTGCCCGCCGAGCAGGAACGGCAGCCGGATGTTCTCGCTGACGTCGAGCGTCGGGACGAGGTTGAACGACTGGAACACGAAGCCGAGCCGACGGCGACGGAGTTCGGTGAGCTCGCGGTCGCGGAGGCCGGTGATGTCGGTCCCGTCGATCGTGATGTGACCGGCGGACACCTGGTCGAGACCGGCGGCGACGTGCATGAGCGTCGACTTGCCGGAACCGGAGGGGCCCATCACGGCGGTGAACTCGCCGGCGCCGATGTCGACGCTGACGTCGTCGAGGGCGGTCACCCGGCGCGCGGCGTCGCCGTAGTGCTTGGACACGTGGTCGAGACGGATGATCGGGTCGTGGCTGGTCATGACCCCACGATCGCGTCCGGGAGGCCCGTACCGCGTCCGTCGACCGGCGCGCGTCCGTCATCCCATCGGTGCGGATCCGCGGCCGATCTCCCTCTGGCGGATGATGTCTCAGTCGCCCCTGGTGACGAGGCCGTGCTCGTGCGCGAACACGACGAGCCGCACCCGGTCGCGCAGCTCGAGCTTCGTGAGGACCCGCGAGATGTGGGTCTTCACGGTCGCTTCGCTGACGTACTCGTGGGCCGCGATCTCGGCGTTGCTGAGCCCCCGCGCTGCGAGGTCGAAGATCTCGCGCTCTCGCGGGGTCAGGCCGGCGAAGGCCGGGGGCACCGTCGACCGCAGGTCGGCCGGGTCCTCGTACCGGCGGAGCAGCTCGCGGGTCGCGGAGGCGGCGAACACCGTCGTGCCGGCATGCACGGTCCGGATCGCCGCGAGCAGGAACTCCGGGTCGGCGTCCTTGAGCACGAAGCCGCTCGCCCCGGCACGGATGGCCTTCGCGGCCGCCTCGTCGAAGTCGAACGTGGTGAGGACGAGCACCTTTGCGTCGGAGCCGCTCGAGACGATGTCTGCGGTGGCGCTGATGCCGTCCTTCACGGGCATCCGGATGTCCATGAGCACGACGTCCGGGCGGTTCCGGCGGACGAGCTCGATGCCCTCGGCGCCGTCGCCGGCCTCTCCCACGAACTGCAGGTCCGGCTGGGAGCTGATCAGCATCCGGATGCCGGTGCGGAACAGCGCCTGGTCGTCGACCAGGGCGACGCGGATGCGCGCCGCGTCGGGAGTGCTCGTGTTCGTGCTCATGTCGGTCATCGCCTGCTCGTCGTCATCGGGTCGGGATCGTGTTCCGGGGCATCTGCCCGGTCGACGGCTGGGCGGGCATCCGGACCGCCACTGCGAAGTCGTCGCCCCGGGGTCCGGCCGTCATGCTCCCGCCGGACATCGTGGCACGCTCGCGCATCCCCACGAGTCCGTGACCGGTGCCCGGGCCGGGTCGGTCGTCCTCCGAGCGGCGGTTCACCACGTCGATCTCGACGGTGTCCGGGCGGTAGGTCAACCGGGCACGGACGGTCGAGCCGGGAGCCCCGTGCTTGTACGCGTTCGTCAGGCTCTCCTGCACGATCCGGTACACGGCGAGCTGCGTCGTGGTCGGCAGGGTGGACGGGTCGCCCTCACGCTCCACCTGCACCTCGAGCCCCACGTCGCGCATCTGCCCGACGAGCCGCTCGATGTCGTCGACGTCCGGCGTCGGAGCGGTGCCCTGCTCGTGCCGCAGTGCGCCGAGCAGCTCGCGGACGTCCCCGAGCGCGCGTCGGGCGGTCGAGCCGATCGTGTCGAGGGCCTCGTCGGCGACGGCCGGGTCGGCGCGGAGAGCGTACCGGGCGCCGTCGGCCTGGGCGATCACGACCGCGAGCGAGTGCGCCACGATGTCGTGCATGTCGCGGGCGATCCGGACGCGCTCCTGCTCGATCGCGACGTTCCGGTCTGCCCGCGCGGCGTCCCGTTCGGCGAGGAGCTGCGCCTCCCGGCTCATCCGCGCAGAGCGGCGGGCCCGGACGGCCAGGCCGGCGAGCCAGGGCAGCAGCAGGACCGCCAGGACGACGACGAACAGCATCGCGCCGTACTGCACGGCCTCGTTCAGGGTCTCCGGGCCACCGACGCCCGGTACGCCGTAGATACGGAAGCCCATGTAGGTGCCGGCGACGACCGAGCCCACGATCGCGGAGACCAGGCCGGCGATCCGGATGCGCCGGGTGCCGTAGACGCTCGTGGTGTAGAGCACTCCGGAGATGAACAGGTCGGCCATCCCGGCGGTCTGCATCGTCGCCATCTGGACGACGGCACCGACCCAGGCGATCCCGAGGGCGAGCCCCGGCGCGACCCGGCGCAGGGCGAGCGCCAGGGACAGGACCGCGGTCGTGACGAGTGCCGCGACGTCGTCGACCCCCTGCGCCGACAGGATCGCGACGAGCGCGCCGAGCAGGACCGCCGTACCGATGTCGACGACGAGCTGGGTGCGGAGGACGGGACGGAACACCACCCCACGGTACGGCGCGCGCCTGCTCGGCGCGTCCGACCGTGGGATGACCCGGGTCAGAACCCCAGTCGGCCGAGCTGCTTCGGGTCGCGCTGCCACTCCTTGGCGACCTTCACGCGGATGTTCAGGTAGACGTGACGACCGAGCAGGCCCTCGATCTCCACACGGGCGCGGGTGCCGACGTCCTTGAGTCGGCTGCCCTTGTGACCGATGACGATCGACTTCTGGCTGTCCCGCTCGACGAACAGGTTGGCGAAGATGCGCAGGGGGCCGTTCGGGTCGTCGTCGGCGTCGGGCTCGACCATGTCCTCGATGACGACGGCCAACGAGTGCGGCAGCTCGTCACGGACGCCCTCGAGCGCGGCCTCGCGGATGAGCTCGCCGACCCGCTCTTCGTCGGTCTCCTCGGTGACGGCGAGGTCGTCGTACAGCTGCGGTGACTCCGGCAGCAGCGACACGACCTCGTCGAGGAGGTCCTCGAGCTGCAGCCCCTCGGTGCCGGAGGTCGGGATGATCGCGTCCCAATCGCGGAGCCGGGACACCGCGAGCAGCTGCTCGGCGATCTTCTCCTTGCCGGAGCGGTCGATCTTCGTGACGATCGCGACCTTCTTCGCCCGGGGGTACTGGTCGAGGGTGTCGTTGATGAAGCGGTCGCCCGGCCCGATCGGTTCGTTCGCGGGCACGCAGAACCCGATCACGTCGACGTCGCCGAGCGTGGACTGGACGAGGTCGTTGAGTCGCTCGCCGAGGAGGGTCCGCGGGCGGTGCACACCGGGGGTGTCGACGACGATGACCTGCCCGTGCGGACGGTGGACGATGCCGCGGATGGCCCGCCGGGTGGTCTGCGGCTTTGACGAGGTGATCGCGACCTTCTGGCCGACCAGGGCGTTGGTCAGCGTCGACTTGCCGACGTTCGGGCGACCGACGAAGGAGACGAAGCCCGCGCGGTAGGGGGTCGTCGCGTCGGGCGCGGTGTCGGGTCCGGAGTCGGTCATGTGGTTCGTGTTCCCGTCGTGGAGTGGTCGGAGTCGCCGAAGGCGTGCTCGGCGGACGCGAGGTCGGCGGTCCGTTCGGCGACCACGGTGATGAGGTGTCGGCGCTTGCCCTCGACACGGTCCGCGGTGAGCAGGACCCCGGACACCGTGACGGCGTCCCCGGCGGAGGGCAGGTGCCCGAGCTCCTTCGTGAGCAGGCCACCGGCGGTGTCGACGTCGTCGTCGTCGAGTTCGATGCCGAACAGGTCACCGAGCTCGTCGATGGGCAGTCGAGCCGAGATGCGCCAACGCCCCGGTTCGATCTCCGCGCGGTCGACCACGGCGCGGTCGTACTCGTCCGAGATGTCACCGACGAGTTCCTCGATGAGGTCCTCCATCGTGACGAGGCCCGCGACGCCGCCGTACTCGTCGACCACGAGCACCAGGTGGTTCTTCGCGAGCTGCATGTGCCGCAGGGTCTCGTCGGCGGGCTTCGACTCCGGCAGGAACTCGGCCGGCCGGAGCATCGTGCGCACCGGGCGGACACCGACCTCGGGGCGCTCGTAGAGGCCCCGGGCCACGTCGCGCAGGTACGCCACCCCGAGCACGTCGTCGCTGTCCCGGCCGATGACCGGCATGCGGGACACGCCGGTGGCCAGGAACTGCTCCATGACCGCCGCGATCGTGTCGGCGGCGTCCGCGGTGACCATGTCGGTCCGGGGCACCATGACCTCGCGCACCAGGGTGTCGCTGAACGCGAAGACCGAGTGGATGAGTTCGCGGTCGTCCGCCTCGAGCACGTTGCTCTCGGTGGCTTCGTCGACCAGCGAGAGCAGCTGCTCCTCGCTCGAGACGCTGGACGCACTGCGGACGCGGCCCGGGGTGACCCGGTCACCGATCGCGACGAGGAGGCCGGCGAGCGGCCCGAGCACGATGCGGACCCCGCGGACCAACCCGCCGGTGGCGGCGATGATGCCCTCGGCATGGGCGCGTCCGACGCTGCGCGGGCTGGACCCGACGAGCACGAACGACACCGCGGTCATCACGGCCGCGGACACGATCAGGGCGACCCACCACGTGTCGAACACCGTCACGAGGGCGATCGTCACGAGCACCGCGGCGGCCGTCTCGGCGAGCACCCGGAAGAAGTTCAGCGCGTTGACGTGCGCACCCGGGTCGTCCGCCAGGGCCTCGATCGCACGGCGGCGCTTGCTGCCGCGGGCGATCTCCTCGAGGTCGGCGCGCGAGAGGACCGACAGCGCGGAGTCGGCGGCCGCGAGCAGTCCGCCGAGGACCACCAGCAGGAACGCCACCGCGAGCAGTCCGGCGACGAGCAGCACTGCGGTCACCGCCCCCGACGCGCTGCGGCGAAGGCGGTCAGGATCTCGCCCTGCAGACCGAACATCTCGGCCTTCTCCTCCGGCTCGGCGTGGTCGAAGCCGAGCAGGTGCAGGATGCCGTGGCACGTCAGCAGCAGGATCTCGTCGAGCGTCGAGTGGCCGGCGGTCTTCGCCTGCTCCTCGGCGACCTGCGGGCAGACCACGATGTCGCCGAGGAGCCCGGCGGGCGTCGGCTCGTCCTCGGTTCCCGGACGGAGTTCGTCCATCGGGAAGCTCAGGACGTCGGTCGGGCCGGGCTCGTCCATCCACCGGATGTGCAGCTGCTCCATCGCGCCCTCGTCGACGAAGACGATCGCGAGTTCGGCGTCCGCGTGCACGTGCATGGCGTCGAGTGCGAAGGCGGCGAGGCGCTGCACGACGTCCTCGTCCACCGCCACACCGGACTCGTTGTTGAGCTCGATGCTCACCGGGTGCCTCCTCGGCGGTCGTCCTGCTGGTGGGGGCGTTTCGCGGCCTGCTCGACGAGTCGTTCCTCGTCGTAGACGGTGTAGGCGTCGACGATCCGGCCGACCAGGGTGTGGCGTACCACGTCCTCGCTGCCGAGGCGGGCGAAGTGGATGTCGTCGACGTCCTGCAGGATCCGGGTCACCAGGCGCAGGCCGGAGACGTTGCCCGGCAGGTCGACCTGGGTGATGTCCCCCGTGATCACCATCTTCGAACCGAAGCCCAGTCGCGTCAGGAACATCTTCATCTGCTCGGGCGTGGTGTTCTGCGCCTCGTCGAGGACGACGAACGAGTCGTTGAGCGTCCGGCCGCGCATGTAGGCGAGCGGGGCGACCTCGACCGTGCCGGCGGCCAGGAGCTTCGGGACCAGCTCGGGGTCCATCATCTCGTTGAGCGCGTCGTACAGCGGGCGGAGGTACGGGTCGATCTTGTCGGTGAGCGTGCCGGGGAGGAACCCGAGCCGCTCGCCGGCCTCGACCGCGGGACGGGTGAGGATGATGCGCGAGACCTCGCGTCGCTGCAGGGCCTGGACGGCCTTCGCCATCGCCAGGTAGGTCTTGCCGGTACCGGCCGGACCGATGCCGAACGTGATCGTGTTCTCGTCGATGGCGTCGACGTACGCACGCTGCCCGTCGGTCTTCGGGCGCACCGACTTGCCGCGGCTCGAGACGATCGGGGTGCCGAACACGTTGGACGGGCTGCGCTCTTCGTCGATGATGCGCGCCGAGGTCGGGATGTCCGACTGCCCGATGTCCTGCCCACGCCGGACCATGCCGACGAGCTCGTCGACCAGGGCCCGGGCACGCGTGACGTCGCGCTCCGGTCCGGACAGCGTGACCTGGTTGCCGCGCACCAGGACGCGGACGGACGGGTACTGGCGCTCGACGGTCTTCAGCAGGCGGTCCTGCGGGCCGAGCAACTGCACCATGGCGATGCCGTCGACGGTGAGTTCGGAGGTCGAGACGGAGTCCGGCTCGGTGGTGGCTGGTTCGTCAGCTGGCAAGGGTGCCTTCCTGCAGGTCTCCTGCGAGTACGTGCGCGTGCACGTGGAACACGGTCTGGCCGGCGGCTTCGCCGGTGTTGAACACGAGTCGGAACTGGCCGCCGGCGCGTTCGTCGGCGATGCGCTGCGCCGTCGTGACGACGTGCGCGAGCAGGTCGGGGTCGGCGGCCGCGAGCTCGCCCACGTTCGCGTACGCCTGGGTCTTCGGGACGACGAGCACGTGCACGGGGGCCTTGGGCGCATTGTCCTCGAAGGCGATGACACGGTCGTCCTCGGCGACGATGGTCGCCGGGATCTCGCGCGTGACGATCTTCGTGAAGACGCTGGGCTCGGTGCTGGTCATGGGCACCATCGTAGAACGCGCGACCGACGCCGCGCCTTCCCGATGTCTCCGGTGCTCCGATCCACGCCGGACGGAGTCACCAGCGTCCGAGCCGCGACTGCAGGACGGCCAGGGCCGCCGGTCCGGCGGTGGAGGTCCGCAGCACGGTGTCGCCGAGTCGCACCCGCACCGCGCCGGCCGATTCGAGACGCTCGAGCTCCGACGGCTCGATCCCACCCTCCGGCCCGACCACCAGGGCGATCTCGTCGACGTCGGTCGGCGGCTCCCAGGTGGCGAGCCGCACCGAGGCGGTCGGTTCGAGCAGGACCAGCTGCCGGCGGGCCTCCTGGCCGTCCGCCGGTGCTGCCGCTCCCGCGCCGCCCGCGAGCTGCGCCGTCGTCACCGGCGCCACCACGTCGGGGACACGCGAGCGCACCGCCTGTTTCGCTGCCTCGTGCGCGATGGCCGCCCACCGGGCACGGCCCTTCTCGACCTTCGGGCCGTCCCAGCGCGAGACGCTGCGCGCGGCTGCCCACGGCACGACCCGGTCGACACCGATCTCGGTCGCGGCCTGCACAGCCATCTCGTCGCGGCCGCCCTTGGCGAGCGCCTGCACGAGGGTCAGGGACGGACGCGGAGCCGGTTCGACGCCGACGGTCGCGACGGTGAGCAGGAGCGAGTCCTTGCCGACCGAGGCGACCGTGCCGGCGACCACGGTGCCGCGTCCGTCCGAGATCCGGAGCTCCTCCCCGACCCGGACACGCGAGACCGTCACGGCGTGGCGCCCCTCGGCGCCCTCGAGCGACACCTGGCCGCCCACCGCGACGCCGTCGAGCGTGTCGACGAGGTAGAGCGAGGCCATCAGAAGTTGAAGAACCGGTCGCGGAGCTTCCCGAACATGCCCTGCTGGAAGCGGGACAGCTGCGGGGCACCGGCCTTGTGGGACTTCGCGAGCTGTTCGACCAGCTGCCGCTCCTTGTGCGAGAGCTTGCTCGGGGTGACGACCTGGATGCCGACCTTGAGGTCACCGCGGCCCGAGCCGCGGAGCTTCGTGACGCCGCGGTCCTTGATGACCAGGACGTCGGCGCTCTGCACGCCCGGACGGAGCTCGAGCTCGACCGGACCGTCCAGGCCGTCGATCGTGGTCGTCGCACCGAGGATGGCGTCGGTCATCGGGACCTCGAGCGTCGCGAGGAGGTCGTCTCCGTCACGGCTGAAGACGTCGTGGTGGCGGACGCGGACCTCGAGGTACAGGTCACCGGCGGGTCCACCGGCCGGGCCGACCTCGCCCTGGCCGGGCATCTGCAGGCGGAGGCCCGAGTCGACGCCGGCGGGCACATCCACCGGAACGGTGCGACGGGCGCGGACGCGGCCCTGACCCTGACAGGTGGGGCACGGGTTCGGGATGACCGTGCCGTAGCCGCGGCAGGTGCCACACGGAGCGCTGGTCACGACGTTGCCGAGGAGCGAGCGGACCTGGCGCTGGATGTGGCCGGTCCCGCCGCAGATGTCGCACGTCTGCGGGCTCGTGCCGGGCGCGCAGCAGGAGCCGCCGCACGTGTCGCAGAGCACGGCGGTGTCGACCTCGAGGTCCTTGTGCGTGCCGAAGACGACCTCGTCCAGGTCCACCTCGAGCCGGAGCAGGGCGTCGCCGCCACGCTCGGCACGGCTGCGGGGACCGGTCCCCCGGCCACCACCGCCACCGCCGCCGCCGAAGAAGGCGTCGAAGATGTCGCTGAAACCGCCGGCGCCGGCACCGAACCCGCCGTCCTGCGGGCCGGCGTCGAAGCGACGGCGCTGTTCCGGGTCGCTGAGGACGTCGTACGCGTGGGTGACGTCCTTGAAGCGCTCAGCGGCGTCGGGGCTCGGGTTCACGTCCGGGTGCAGTTCGCGAGCGAGCCGCCGGTACGCCTTCTTGATGTCGGCGTCGGAGGCGTCGCGCGGGACGCCGAGGACGTCGTAGTGGTCTGCCAAGTGTTCCTCAGGGGGTGCGTGGGTGGACGGGGTGGGGGGTGTCCGGCGGTCAGTTCTCGCCGAGCAGCCGGGACAGGTAGCGGGCGACCGCGCGGACCGCGGCCATGTTCGTGCCGTAGTCCATCCTGGTCGGACCGAGGACGCCCAGTCGGGCGATCTCACCGCGGGCGGCCAGGTAGCCGCCGGCGACGATGCTCGTGGCGTCGAGACCGTACTCGGCGTTCTCACGCCCGATGCTCGCTGCCACGGCGATGTCGTCGACCTGCATCTCGCCGAACAACCGGAGCAGGGTGACCTGTTCCTCGATCGCCTCGAGCACGGGGAAGAGCCCGCCGGAGAAGTCCTGCTCGCTCTTCGCCAGGTTGGCGGCACCCGCCATCAGCAGGCGGTCCTGACGGTTGGCGGCGACCTGCTCGACCAGGCTCGCGACCACGACGCCGGCGAGCGGCTGGACCGCGGGTCGGAGTTGGCCGGGGATCGCACGGAGCGCCTGCGGAGCGTCCTGCAGCAGCAGGCCCACGGTCGCGCCGTTGACGAGGGTGCGGAGTTCGGAGAGCGCGGACTCGTCGAACGGGACGTCCGTCTCGATCACGCGCTGCTCGACCCGGGCGGTGTCGGTGATGAGGACCACCATCAACCGGTTGTCCGCGAGCCGGACGAGTTCGACGTGCTGGACACGCGCGTGGCCCATCGTCGGGTACTGCACGAGCGCGACCTGGTTCGTCAACTGGCTGAGCAGCCGGACGGTGCGGGTGAGGACGTCGTCGAGGTCGTTCGAGGCGCCGAGGAAGGTCTCGATCGCCTGCCGCTGCGCGCCGGAGAGCGGACGGGCGGCCGCCAGGTGGTCGACGAAGACCCGGTACCCCTTGTCCGTCGGCACCCGGCCGGAGGAGGTGTGCGGGGCGGTGATGAGCTGCTCGTCCTCGAGCTGGGCCATGTCGTTGCGGATCGTGGCGGCGCTGACCCCGAAGGCGTGGCGCTCGACGATGGTCTTCGAGCCGACGGGTTCGCGCGAGGCGACGTAGTCGCGCACGATCGCCTTGAGGACCTCGAGGCTCCGTTCGCTGACCATCGGTTCCCTCCGCTCGTGTCGATCCGTCCGGCTGGCACTCTCAGGTGCCGAGTGCTGATCCTACGCCCGACCGCCGACGGGACGGGACTTCCCCACCGGTCGATCGGTACGCTGCGGGCATGAGCGACGGACACGGACCCGGCGGCCCGGGCGACCAGTACCCGGGCGGGAAGCAGCCCGGCGGGCAGTACCCCGGCGGGCAGTACCCGGGTGGGCAGTACGGCGGCGGGCAGCAGCCCGGGCAGCAGTACCCGACCGGTCACCAGCCCCCGCAGCCGATGACCCCCGAGGACCAGCGCCTCTGGGCGACCCTGACGCACGTCGGCGGGATCTTCTCGAACGTCCTGGTGCCGGTCATCGCCTACCTCGTCCTGCGGGACCGCGGCAACTTCGTCCGGGAGCACACCCGGGCGGCACTGAACTTCCACATCACGATGGCCATCGCCTACTTCGCCGGCATCCTGACGTCGGTGCTCGGCATCGGGTTCCTCGTGATCACCGCCACCGGGATCGTGTCGATCGTGTTCGGCATCCTGGCCGCCCTCGCTGCGAACCAGGGGCAGTTCTACCGGTACCCGCTCACGATCGAGTTCATCAAGCAGTAGCGAGCACGGGCAGGCAGGACCGACCGGTCAATCGAGCAGGTCGCGGACCACGGCGTCGGCGAGCAGCCGTCCCGGCAGGGTCAGTTCCAGCGTCCCGCCGAGCGCTGCCCGGCCGTCCACGAGACCACGGGCGATGAGCCCGGCGACGCGGCTCCGGGCCTCCTGGCGGAGCTCGTCGATGCGCAGCTCACCGCGCACCCGCGCGGCGAGCAGCACGCGCTCGACGTACCTCGTCTCGTCGTCCAGTCTCTCGCGCCCGGCCGCCGGGGACACGTCCTGCAGCACCTTGTTCGCGTAGGCGGCCGGGTGCTTGACGTTCCACCAGCGGGTGCCGGCGACGGCGGAGTGCGCGCCCGGGCCGATGCCCCACCAGTCGTGGCCCTTCCAGTAGGACAGGTTGTGCCGACTGGCGTGTCCGGGGCCGCGCGACCAGTTCGAGACCTCATACCAGTCGTAGCCCGCGTCACGGAGCACCTGGTCGGCGAGCTCGTACATGTCCGCCGCAAGGTCGTCGTCCGGGGCGGGCAACTCGCCGCGGGACACGGCACGGCCCATCGCGGTCCCGTCCTCGACGATGAGCGAGTAGGCGGACACGTGGTCCGGCGCGCAGGCGATCGCCGCGTCGAGCGAGGTGCGCCAGTCGTCGAGCGACTCCCCCGGCGTCGAGTAGATGAGGTCCAGGCTGACGTCGAGGCCCTGCTGCTTCGCGAGGTCGACGACCACCGGCACCCGCTCGGGGTCGTGCGTGCGGTCGAGGGTCGCCAGCACGTGCGGCACCGCCGACTGCATGCCGTAGCTCATCCGGGTGAACCCGGCGCGCTGCAGCGTCGCGATCGACTCGGCGTCGACGGAGTCCGGGTTGGCCTCGGTCGTGACCTCGGCACCGGGCAGGATCCCCCACGTGTCGTCGATCGCCCGCAGGATCATCGCCAGGTCGGACGCCGGCAGCATCGTCGGGGTGCCGCCGCCGAAGAACACCGTCGAGACCGGCCGCCGCGGGACGCCGGAGCGCTCGAGCACCTGGTCCGCGAACGCGATCTCACGGAGGGCGTGGCCGGCGTAGTCGTCACGCCGGACTCCGCGGAGCTCGGAGGCCGTGTACGTGTTGAAGTCGCAGTACCCACACCGCACCCGGCAGAAGGGCACGTGGACGTAGACGCCGAACGGCACCTGACCCGCTCCGGGTGCCGGTTCGACCAGTCCGTCCGACGGAGCGGGATCGGCGATCGGGAGAGCACTCGGCATGGAGTCCATTGTCCGTCATCATGGACGGCATGGAGCACCATCCGGTCACCACCACGGTCCTCTGGGACATCGACGGCACCCTCGTGCGCAACGCCGCGTCACCGGGGAACCTGTACCACCTGGCGCTCGAACGAGCGCTCGGCCGCGACCTCCCGCAGCTCGTCGGCCACCAGCACGGTCGGACCGACGCCGGCATCATCGTCGAGCACGTCCGCGCGCACCACCTGGACGACGACCTGGTCCCCACCGTCAGCGGACACCTCCGCGACCTGTCCGAGGAACGGCACCGCTCCGGCGATCGACGCACCCCGGCACCCGGCGCGATCGACCTGGTCCGACGCTTCGCCGACCTCGGCTGGCGGAACGGCCTGCTCACCGGCAACTCCGCGTACCGCGCTCGCGTCAAACTGTTCGGCGCGGGCTTCGACGTCGACGTCTTCGACTGGGAGCACTCGTACTTCGGCGACACCGAGGTCGAGCGCGCGGGCATCACCGCCGTCGCCGCCGCAGCCCTGTCCGGCACCCGGGCGGTCATCGTCGGGGACACCCCGCGCGACGGCGAGGCAGCGGATGCGGTCGGGATCCCGTTCGTGGCGGTCGCGACCGGCGCGTACGACGTGGCGGCGCTCCAGGGGACGAGCGCGGTGGCCGTGGCGCGGGACTGCGTCCAGGACGCGGGGCTCATCGAGGACGCGATCGCGGGCCTGGCGCCGCTCGCCTGAGCAGACCGGTGGTCTGCCTGCGGGTCCCGGTCGGGCGCGCGGCTGCCGGGCGGCCCGGTTGCTGCTTGTCGGGCGCGTCGGCGCGGGGCCGCCTGTCGGGCGCGTCGCTGCCTGTCGGGCGCGTCGGCGCGGGGCTGCCTGTTGGGCGCGTCGCTGCCTGTCGGGCGCGGGGCGGGCCTCCCGGCCGGGAGGCAGGTGACCGGTCGCCGGGACCGGTCACGCCGTCGGGTCAGTCGCCGCGCAGGGCGGCCAGGTACTTCTCCGCCATCACCCGCTGCTGGCGGCGCAGCAGCGGCGCGACGAAGCGCCACTTGCGGCTGGCCGGCTGCGAGAACTGGCGGACCTGCAGCCAGACCGAGCCGTCCGGGGTCCGCTCGACGACGAAGGACTCCTCACCCGAGAGCGGGTGGCCGTCGAGCGTGCCGTACGCGAAGCCCTTGCGGTCGCGCTCGTCGATGATCGCGACGACCCGCACCGGCGCCTGGACGGTCTGCCCGAAGGCGTGCATCGTCAGCGTCGCCGTGGTGCCCGCCGTGATCAGCGGGGTGCCGTCAGGCGTGGTCTTCTCCACCCGCGGCGTGCCGATCGAGGCGGGGGCGATCGGGACGCCCTGCTCGTCGAACGTGACCGGGTTGTAGCGGACCTCGTCGTCCTCGGGCGTGTCCTCGACTCGGACGCCCATCCCGCTGCGCTCCTGGATCTGCCAGGTGAGTGTCTGCATGACGGCGGTCTCGAAGCGCTGGTCGCCGTGCCCGATGCGGGCGCGCGACTCGGCGGGTACGAAGCCCTCCGGCGGGTACGTCATGAGGTCCGACGCCTGGGTCGCCCCGACGGCGCCGTACGTCAACGCCGTGCGGTGCTGGTGTCCGCGGCTCACTTCTTCTTCTCTTCCACGTCGCCGGAGAGTGCGGCGATGAAGGCCTCCTGCGGGACCTCGACCCGACCGATCGTCTTCATGCGCTTCTTGCCCTCCTTCTGCTTCTCGAGGAGCTTGCGCTTGCGGGTGATGTCACCGCCGTAGCACTTCGCCAGGACGTCCTTGCGCATGGCACGGATGCTCTCACGGGCGATGATGCGGGCGCCGATCGCGGCCTGGATCGGGACCTCGAACTGCTGGCGCGGGATGAGCTTGCGCAGTCGCTCGGTCATCAGCGTGCCGTAGGCGTACGCCTTCTCGCGGTGCACGATGGCGCTGAACGCGTCGACCTGGTCACCCTGCAGCAGGATGTCGACCTTCACGAGGTCGGCGGCCTGGTCACCGACGGGCTCGTAGTCCAGGCTGGCGTAGCCCTGTGTCTTGCTCTTCAGCTGGTCGAAGAAGTCGAACACGATCTCGCCGAGGGGCATCTCGTAGCGGATCTCGACCCGGTCCTCGCCGAGGTACTCCATACCGAGCAGTGAGCCGCGACGCTGCTGGCAGAGCTCCATGATCGCGCCGACGTAGTCCTTGGGCGCCAGGATCGCGGCGCGGACCATCGGCTCGCGGACCTCGAGGATGCGGCCGGTCGGGAACTCGGACGGGTTCGTGACCTCGGTGACCTCGTTGTCCTCGGTCGTGACCTCGTAGACCACGCTCGGGGCGGTGGTGATGAGGTCGAGGTCGAACTCGCGCCGCAGCCGCTCGGTGATGATCTCGAGGTGCAGCAGGCCGAGGAACCCGCAGCGGAAGCCGAAGCCCAGCGCGACAGACGTCTCCGGCTCGTAGACCAGGGCCGCGTCGGAGAGCTTGAGCTTGTCGAGCGCTTCGCGGAGCACCGGGTAGTCGCTGCCGTCGATCGGGTACAGGCCCGAGAAGACCATCGGCTTCGGGTCCGTGTAGCCGGCCAGGGCCTCGGTCGCCGGACGCTGCGCGCTCGTGACCGTGTCGCCGACCTTGGACTGGCGGACGTCCTTCACGCCGGTGATGAGGTACCCGACCTCGCCGACGGAGAGCCCCTTGGTCGGGGTCGGCTCCGGGCTCGACACCCCGATCTCCAGGATCTCGTGCGTCGACTTGGTCGACATCATCTGGACCTTCTCGCGCGGCTTGATCGAGCCGTCGATCATGCGCACGTAGGTCACGACACCGCGGTAGCTGTCGTACACCGAGTCGAAGATCATCGCGCGGGGTGCGGCGTCGACCGTGCCGACGGGAGCGGGCACGGTGCGGACGACCCGGTCGAGCAGTTCGGCCACACCCTCGCCGGTCTTGCCGGAGACCCGCAGGACGTCCTCCGGCTTGCCGCCGATGAGCTGCGCGAGCTCGGCCGCGTACTTCTCCGGCTCGGCGGCCGGCAGGTCGATCTTGTTGAGGACCGGGATGATCTCGAGGTCGTTCTCGAGCGCCAGGTACAGGTTCGCGAGCGTCTGGGCCTCGATGCCCTGCGCGGCGTCGACGAGCAGGATCGCTCCCTCGCACGCGGCCAGGGAGCGAGAGACCTCGTACGAGAAGTCGACGTGCCCGGGGGTGTCGATCATGTTCAGCGCGAAGGTCTCGCCGTCGAGCTCCCAGGGCATGCGGACGGCCTGCGACTTGATGGTGATGCCGCGCTCACGCTCGATGTCCATCCGGTCGAGGTACTGCGCGCGCATCGCCCGGTCCTCGACGATGCCGGTGATCGACAGCATGCGGTCGGCCAGCGTGGACTTGCCGTGGTCGATGTGCGCGATGATGCAGAAGTTGCGGATCGCGGCGGCCGGTGTCGAGGCGGGCTCGAGCGGCGCAGATGCTTGTGGGCTCACGGTTCCTCGGGGTGGGTCGGACGGTCCGTCGATTGTCCCATGCTCACGCCTCGACAGCGCGCACCGGGCGGGTACGGCTCTGGTCAGGCGTCCGTCGCGTGCGTGCCCGCGGTCGGGACCGGCAGCGCACCGAGTCCCCGGCGCAGGTCCTCCGCGGACGCCGCGAGGCACACCCGGATCCACCCCTCACCCGTCCGGCCGAACGCGCTGCCCGGGGCGACCGCCACCCGCTCGCGCTGGAGGAACGCCAGGGCCCACTCCGCGACGTCGCCCCTGGCCGCGTGCGAGACGTCGATCCACAGGTAGAACGCTCCTCGCGGGTCGAGGTAGCGGATGCCGGCGGCGTCCAGGACCCCTGTCGCGACCTCGAGGTTCTCGCGGTAGTGCTCGCGGGCATCCTGCACCGACGAGTGGTCGCCGACGATCGCCGCGAGGGCCGCCCACTGGTCGGGCTCCGCGACACAGCTGATGATCGACTCCTGGACGGTCCGCATCGTCGGGCCGAGGCCCTTCGGCGTGACGAGGTAGCCGACCCGCACGCCGGTCATCGCGTACGTCTTGCTCAGCGAGAACGCCGAGAAGACGCGGTCGTCCTCGTCGAGGGACGCCAGGCTGACGTGGCGGGTGCCGTAGGTGAAGTACTCGTAGACCTCGTCGCTGATCACCCAGAGGTCGTGGCGCTTCGCCAGCGCCAACAGGTCGCGCAGCGTCTGCTCGCCGAAGACGGTGCCGAGGGGGTTGGACGGGGAGTTCACGATGATGGCGCGCGTGCGGTCGGTGATCCGCGCCTCCAGGGCGGCGAGGTCGGGCTCGAACCCGTGCGCCGGCGACAGCTGGTACGGCACCGGGTCCGCGCCGATGATGTGGGCGTTCATCGTGAAGGTCGTGTAGCCGGGGTCCGGCACCAGGACCTCGTCACCGGGCGAGAGCACGAGCGTCATCGCCGTGAACAGCGCCTGCGTCGCACCGACGGTGACCCAGACCTGCTCGAGGTCCACGTCCATCCGGTTCTCGCGGCGGAGCTTGTCCTGGATCGCCTGACGCAGCTGCGGGATGCCGCCGTTCGGCCCGTAGTCGGTGCGGTCCTCGGCCCACGCACGACGAGCGGCGTCGCCGATGTGCTTGGCGACGGGGACGTCCGGCTCGCCGATCACGAGCATCGTCACGTCGTCGAGGAGGGCCGCCTGCTCGAACACCCGGCGGATGCCCGACGGTGGGACGGTGTCGATGCGGGGTGCGAGGGACGGCATGCCGACACCGTATCCGCTCGGGATCACGTGCCCGTCTCGGCGCCGCGCGGCCCGTGTCGGGCTTTGGTCCGGACGGGTCGACCTGGTAACGTCAGTCGCTGGCTTACGCGTTCCGTCGCCCACGGGTGGAACGCGATGCGACGAAGGGCCCCTCTACCCGGGATCGCAACCACCCGTCCGAGACGAAACCAGGAGCAACACGCATGGCGAACATCAAGTCGCAGCTCAAGCGCATCAAGACCAACCAGAAGGCCACCGACCGCAACAAGGCGTACAAGTCGGAGCTCAAGACGTACATCCGCCACACCAACGAGGCGATTGCCACGGGCGACAAGGACAAGGCCGTTGCCGCCCTGTCGCTCGCGTCGAAGAAGCTCGACAAGGCCGTGAGCAAGGGTGTCATCCACAAGAACCAGGCCGCGAACCGCAAGTCGGCCATCGCGAAGAAGGTCTCCGCGCTCTGATCTGAGCGTCTGACCGTCTCGGAGGCCCTGCACCGTTCGGTGCGGGGCCTTCGTCGTTCCCGGGTGCGGGGCCGGGGCAGGCCGCGTGCGGGGCCGCGGGCCGGTGCCGCGGGTTGCCGCGGTGGCCGGTGCCGTTCGGCTGCGCCCAACAGCAACCACTCCGAACCGCGGGATGCCGCGGTTCGATCCGGACCCGGTTGGGCGGAGCCGATCGGAACCGCAGGGTGCGGCCGGGCACCGACAGCACAGCAGGCGTTCGCGCCGCCTCGCCGACCCGGGCGCTGGCCGCGGCGAATCGGGTGCCCACCGGCTGCGCCCAACAGCAACCACTCCGAACCGCGAGATGCCGCGGTTCGATCCGGATCCGGTTGGGCGAAGCCGATCGGAACCACGGGCGCGGCCGGACACCGGCCGGACACCCGACGGGCGCGGCCGGGCACCGGACGGGCGTCATCGCACACGCCGGCAGCGGAGCGCCCCCAGGAGCGGCTCCGCCGACGGCCGGGAGGCCCGTGCCGGTCAGCGCTCCTCGCCGCGTCGTGCGATGGTGCGGACCATCACCTCGAGCGCGAAGTGGGCGTCGCGGGACCCGCCCTTCACCGCGGCGTCGGCGGCCGCGATGCTCGTGATCGCGTTCGCGAGGCCTGCTTCACTCCACCCGGCGACGTCCCGCTGGGCACGCTGGACCTGCCACGGCGCCATGCCGAGCGCCGAGGCCGCCTGCCCGCTCGACCCGCGGAAGGAACTGACCTTCGCCATCGTGCGGATCTTGCTCGCGAACGCGGCGACGATCGGTACGGGCGCCTCTCCGGTCGCCAGCGCGTGCCGGAGTTCGACGATCGCCGGTGCGGACCGTCCGGCCAGGGCGATGTCGGCGACCTTGAACGCGTTCGTCTCGACCCGGCCGCCGTAGTACTTGTCGACGGTCCGGTCGGTGATCTCCGCGGCCTCGTCGGCCAGGAGCTGTCGGCAGGCGGCGGCGAGTTCGGCGAGGTCGTCGGCGAACGCCGCCACCAGGGTCCGGACGGCGGAGGGTGCGATCTTCCGACGGGCAGCGCGGAACTCGGCGTTGACGAAGTCGATCCGGTCGGTGTCGCGCTTGATCTCGTCGCACTGCACCTCGATGCCGCCACCGACCCCGCTGCGGATCGTGTCGAGGAGCTTCTTGCCCCGGACTCCCCCACCGTGCCGGAGCACCAGGGTGACGTCGTCGGCCGGGTTCTGCAGGTACGAGATCGTCTCGGTGATGAAGGCGTCGGTGCACTTCTCGACGTTCGTGACGCGGACGAGTCGGGGTTCGCCGAAGAGGGACGGGCTCGCCAGCGTCGACAGCAGCCCTGGGGCGTACTGGTCCGCTTCGAGGTCGTGCACCTCGAGCGCCGGGTCCTCGCCGACGAGCAGGTCGCGGAGCATGCCGATCGCCCGCTCCGCCAGGAACGTCTCGGCCCCGGTGACCAGGACGACCGGGGCCGGGCGGATCGCCGACCACGGGATCTGGTCGATCTTCGCTGCGGCGCGCGCGGGCTTCTTGGCGGGCATGCGGGTCCTTCCGGTGGTGCTGGGCGACGACGACGGCCGGGCCGGTGCATCGGCGGCGCCGTGCCGGTCGGCGTCGCACCGATCCTACGGGCGGCAGCCGACGCCCCGGCGTCGCGCTCGGTCCACACCGCGACCGGTGCCCGGCTCTGCGCACCGGAGTCCGCCCCGGCCTCCGCGCCCGGATCGTCGCTCTCGCCGCGCACCACGACCGTCCCCGACCGGTCCGTGCGGTACGCCACCGTCCCGGCGGCGGCGAGCATCTGCAGGGCGCTCGGCGTCGGGTGCCCGTAGTCGTTGTCCGCACCGACCCCGATCAGGCCGACCCGGGCCGCGAGCTGTCGGTAGAGCTCCGGGTCCTGGTCCGCGGACCCGTGGTGCGCGACCTTCACCACGTCCACGGGCGTCAGCGTCTCCGGCGGCGCGGTCCGCAGCAGCCGACGCTGTGCGTCCTCGCCCAGGTCGCCGAGGAGCACCGCGCTGACGCACCCGGGGCAGGGTCGCTCCCACGCAGGATCGACCCGGAGGACGATGCTCGCCGCGTTGCCCGCACGCTCGTCGCCGTCCGGCGGCCACAGCACCCGCCAGCGGAGGTCCCCGAGCACGCCGCTGGTCCGATCGGCTGCCTGCCGGACCACCACCCCCGCGCTCCGGAGCTCCCGGACCACCCGGTCGTCCGCGGGCCGGCCGACCGGGCCGACCAGGGCGGTCTCCACCCGTGTCGCGACCGAGGCCACGGCGCCGACATGGTCGCGGTCGAAGTGGGTCAGGACGAGCAGGTCGATCCGGTCGACGCCGAGGAGGGCCAGACAGGAGACCAGACGCTCGGCATCGTCCCCGGTGTCGACGAGCGCCGTGCGTCCACCGCTCCGGAGCAGGGTGGCGTCGCCCTGCCCGACGTCGCACATCGCGACGGTCCATCCGGTCGGGACGCTGTCGCGGACGAGGACCGCGGGCACCGCGACCGACCCGACTCCCCCGGCGAGCACGAGCACGGCCACTCCGAGCGCCACCCGACGCGGACGTCGGCGGACGAGCACCCCGACCGCGAGGGCGGCGCTCACGACCACGGCGGCGATGACCCCGCCCGCCCCGGACGGCCACGGTGCCGACGCGGCCGGCAGGCTGGCGGCCCCGTGTGCGACGAGTCCGATCCCGGCAGCGGGCACCCAACCGACGGTCGCGAGCAGCCCGGCACCGACCGGCCACACCGGCGCGAGCAGGCACGCGGCGAGACCGACGACGGTGGCGACCGGTGCCAGGACCTCGGCGAGCAGGTTCGCCGGCACCGCGTACGTCGGCAGGGCGGCGGAGAGCGGGATCGTGACCGGCCAGCAGGCGACCTGCGCGGCGACCGGCACCGCGACCGCGGTCGCGACGGGCCTTCCGACCCGCCGCGCGAGCAGGTCGGTCACGGGCGCAGCGAGGACCACGATCCCGGTGGTCGCGAGCACCGACAACGCGAAGGCGAACGAGCGGGCCACCCACGGATCGACGACGAGCATGCCGACGGCGGCGAGGGCGATCAGCGGTACGCCGCGCACCGGCCGTCCGGTCAGGTGCACGACGAGGACCACGATCGCCATCACGGTCGCCCGGGTGATCGACGGGTCCGGACGGACGAGCACGACGAACCCGAGCAGCACGACCACGGCCACGGCGGCACGCAGCGCCCGTGGGGCCCCGATCGCACGTCCGAGCAGCACCACGAGGCCGACGAGGACCGCACAGTTCGACCCGGAGACCGCGGTGAGGTGGGTCAGCGCCGAGGTCTCCATCGCCTGCTCCGTCTCGGCGTCGAGCCCGGATCGGTCCCCGATCGCCAGCCCGCGGAGGAGCGCCGCACCCGGCTCCGGCAGGTCGGCGGTGACGTCGACGAACGCCGCCCGTGCGACCGCACTGGCGCCGAGCAGCCCGGTCGGACCCGCCTGCGGCGTGACGGCTCCGCGGGCGAAGAGCACGACGCTGGTCGGCGAGCCGGGGTCCTCGACCAGCAGCTGTCCGCGGACGACGACGACCGATCCGGCCGACAGCACGGTCCGGCGCGGTTCGTCGCGGGCCGGTACGAGCCGGACCGGCACGCGCAGGTCGTCCTGGCGGGAGGCGCGCACCACGACCGCCTCGACCGTCCCGATCACGGACCGGTCGGCGGGGGCGAGGTCACGGTCGAGCCGGACACGGGCCTCCAGGCTGTGGCCGGCCGTCTGCCGCACGATCGACGGGGCGCGGTGCACCTGCCCGGCTGTGACCGCTGCGGCCGTCAGGGCGACCAGCAGGGCCGTCGTCAGCACCAGTGCCGCGATCGCCCGGACGAGGACGGACACCCCGCGCCAGAGGAGCACGCCGAGCGACGCCAGACCGAGGACGACCGCGCCGACGGCCACCCCGCCGGCGAGTCGGGGGACGCCGACGAGCACCGCGACGACGATCCACGTCACCGCGACCGGTCCAGCGAGCCGGAGGTCGACCAGCGACGCCCGCAGCGCGCTGCCGTGCGCCGCGCCGGACGCGCTCCGAGCGGGAGCCGACAGCACCGGGCCGCTCACACCCGCACCCGGTCCTGCAGCTCGGCGAACCGGCCCTCGCCGATGCCGCTGACCTCGAGCAGGTCCTCGACCGAGCGGAACCCGCCGTGCTCGTCGCGCCAGGAGAGGATCCGTTCCGCCAGCGCCGGCCCGATGCCGGGGAGCGTCTCGAGCGCGGCGGCGTCTGCGGTGTTGAGGTCCACGACGTCCGGCACGGCCCCCGCACCGCTGCCCGCACCCGACGAGCCCGTGGTCCCGGAGGCCGAGCCACCGGGACCAGCACCCGCGCCCGCGGGCAGCTCGGCCGGGACGTCCGTCTCGCCGACGCGGGGCACGTACAGCCGCTCGCCGTCGACGACCGGCCGCGCCAGGTTGAGCCGCGACAGGTCGGCGTCCGCCACCGCTCCCCCGGCTGCGGCCAGCGCGTCCGCGACACGGGCGTCGGCGCCCACCGTGACGACCCCCGCGTGCTCGACCGCCCCGACGACGTAGAGCACTGCGGTCGCCGGCGACGCGGACGCAGTGGGAGCAGCGGTCGACGACGGGACGGGCACGGCCGCCGACGGCTCCGGGACACCGACCGTCGGCGCCCCCGACACGACCGCGACGCCGGACTCCGACTCCTCGTCCCCGCGACCGCCGCCCCACCACCCGGCGACGACGACCCCGAGCGCGAGCACCGCCACGACGCCCACCAGCAGGAGGGCGGCACGGGGCGACAGCGTGAACCGGGACATGTCCCGAGACGCTACGGAGCACGGTCTGTCGACCGGGCCCCGCGCAGACCACCTGTGGACGGAGCCCGCGCGCCGCCCCCTGTGGAGGGACCGGCCCCGGACGGACCGGCCCCGGACGGACCAGGCCCGGAGGACCCGGCCCCGGAGGGACTAGCCCTTGATGGCGATGTTGACGAGCTTCGGTGCCCGGACGATGACCTTCACGATCTCGCGGTCACCGATGTACCGCTGCACCGCGTGCGACGAACGCGCGAGTTGCTCGAGCTCGTCCGCCTCGATCGACTTCGACACCTCGAACGAGTCGCGCACCTTGCCGTTGACCTGCACGACCGCGGTGAGGGTCTCCTGCACGAGCAGCGTCGGGTCGGCCTTCCGCCAGCCGAACGTCGCCACCGGGGAGTCGTAGCCCAGCGTCTGCCACATCTCCTCGCCGGTGTACGGCGCGAAGACGCTGAGCCCGAGGGCGATCGTCTCCGCGGCCTCACGCACGGCGGGGTCCGCGGCACCGGGTCCGCTGTCGATCGCCTTGCGGGTCACGTTCACCAGGTCCATGAGTCGTGCGATCACGACGTTGAACTTGAACGACTCCATCAGCCCCGGAGCGTCCGCCAGGAAGCGGTGCGTGGCCTGTCGGACGCCGCGGTCACCGGTGGACCAGACGGCGTCGGGCGTCGAGGTGACGTCGACGGCGATCCGGTACGCGCGTGCCAGGAAGCGTGCGGAGGCCGCGGGCGAGACGTCCTCCCAGTTGATGTCGTCCTCGGGCGGGCCGGCGAAGCCCATCACCAGGCGGATCGCGTCGACGCCGTGCGCGTCGAGCTCGTCACCGAGCGAGACGCCGCCCTTCGACTTCGACATCTTCGAGCCGCCGGAGAGCACCATGCCCTGGTTGAGCAGCGCCGAGAACGGTTCGGTGAAGTCGAGGTAGCCGAGGTCGAACAGCACCTTCGTGACGAAGCGCGCGTAGAGCAGGTGCAGGATCGCGTGCTCGACACCGCCGATGTACTGGTCGACCGGCGCCCACTTGTTGACGAGTGCCGGGTCGAACGCCTGCGTCTCGTCCTGTGGGGACAGGAAGCGTAGGAAGTACCAGGACGAGTCGACGAACGTGTCCATGGTGTCCGGGTCACGGCGGGCCGGGCTGCCGTCGACCGGGTTCGGCACGTTCACCCAGTCCGTCGCACCACCGAGGGGCGAGGTGCCCTTCGGCTTCAGGTCGAGGCCCTCGGTGTCGGGCAGGACCACGGGGAGCTGGTCCTCGGGCACCGGGTACTGGGTGCCGTCCTCGCCGTGGATGATCGGGATCGGGGTGCCCCAGAAGCGCTGTCGCGAGATGAGCCAGTCGCGCAGGCGGTAGGTCTTGGCGGCACGACCGGTGCCGCGCTCGTCGAGCAGGCTGATCGCCGCGGTGATGGCGTGCTGCTTGCTCATCCCGTCGAGCGGACCGGAGTTGATCATCCGACCCTGTCCGGTGAGGGCTTCGCCGGTGGTCGTCGGGTCGATCGAGGGCAGTTCGGTCTCGTCGGTGATCACGGGGATCGCACCGGTGACCGGCTGGTTCGTGTCGACGACGACCTTCACCGGCAGGTCGAAGGCCCGGGCGAAGTCCAGGTCGCGCTGGTCGTGCGCGGGCACGGCCATCACGGCGCCGTGCCCGTAGTCGGCGAGGACGTAGTCGGCAGCCCACAGCGGCAGGCGCTCCCCGGTCAGCGGGTGGATCGCCGAACGGCCGAGCGGGACGCCGGTCTTCGGGCGGTCGGCGTTCTGCCGGTCGATGTCCGAGGCCTTCTGCGTGGCGACCAGGTAGTCCTGGAACGCGGCGCGGGTGGCATCGTCGACGGACGGGTCGGCGACGAGCTCGGCGGCCAGGTCGGAGTCCGGTGCGACGACCAGGAAGGTCACCCCGTGGATGGTGTCCGGGCGCGTGGTGAACACGGTGACGGGCTCGTCACGGCCCTCGATGACGAAGTCGACGTCAGCACCGACCGAGCGGCCGATCCAGTTGCGCTGCATCGCGATGACCTTCGACGGCCATCGGCCCTCGAGCTGGTTGAGGTCGTCGAGCAGCCGGTCCGCGTAGTCCGTGATCTTGAAGTACCACTGCGTCAGCTTCTTCTTGACGACGACGGCGCCGGAGCGGTCCGAGGTGCCGTCGGGCAGGACCTGCTCGTTGGCCAGGACGGTCTGGTCCACCGGGTCCCAGTTGACCCAGCTGTCCTTCCGGTACGCCAGGCCCTTCTCGTACATCTTCAGGAACAGCCACTGGTTCCACTTGTAGTACTCGGGGTCGGAGGTGTGGATCTCGGTCGACCAGTCGAACGACGGCGCGTAGCGCTTGAAGGACGCCTTCTGCTGCGCGATGTTCGCGTAGGTCCAGTCCTTCGGGTCGACGCCGCGCTTGATGGCGGCGTTCTCGGCGGGCAGGCCGAACGAGTCCCAGCCGATCGGGTGCAGCACGTTGAAGCCCTGCTGGCGCCAGTAGCGCGCGACGAAGTCCCCGAGCGCCCAGTTCTCGGCGTGCCCCATGTGCAGGTCGCCGGAGGGGTACGGGAACATCTCGAGGATGTACTTGCGCGGGCGCTTGTCGTCGGGGTCGGCGGTGAAGAGGCCGAGCTCTTCCCACCGCGCCTGCCACTTCTGCTGGATGCGCCGGAAGTCGTAGGCGTGCGGGTCCTCGACGTGCTGCTCGATGGTCACGGTCGTCAACGATACAAGCCGTCAGGACCGTCTCGCGTCCGTGCGCCGGGTCACCGCGTGAGCAGGCGTCCGTCCCGCATCCGCAGGGTCCGGTCGACGAGGTCGGCCGGCACCGGTACGTGCGACACGACGAGCAGGGAGCGTCCGGCCGCGCGGGCGGTCGTCACGAGGTCGCGCAGCACGTCGTCACCGAGGTCGGGGTCGATGTCGGCGGTCGGCTCGTCGAGCACCAGGACGGGGAACTCGTGCAGGAGGGCCCGCGCCAGGGCCAACCGGTGGGCCTGGCCCCCGGACACGAGCGAACCGCGCTCCCCCACCGCGGCGCCGAGTCCCCCACGACGCCGGATCCAGTCCCCCAGTCCGACCCGGTCGAGCACGGCGAGCAGTTCGTCGTCGGTCGCGGTCTCCCGTGCGAAGAGCAGGTTCTGCCGGACCGACTGGTCGAAGACGAACGGGTCCTGCTCGATCAGACCGATGCGGGCGCGGACCGCGTCGGGGTGCATCGTCCGCACGTCCGTCCCGTCCAGGGTGACGCTGCCGGTGTGGTCGACGAACCGGACGAGGGCGTCCACCAGCGTCGACTTGCCGGCGCCGCTCGGTCCGCTGAGCACGACGACCTCGCCCGGGTGCAGGTCGAACGAGACCCCGTCGACCGCGGGGGTCGGCGCGCCCGGCCAGCGGACGGACAGGTCACGGACCCGGACGGTGACGGCGGCCGGCGCCACGAGGGCCTCCGGGCTGGCGGCGTCCTCGGGTTCGGGCACCAGTCCGACCGGCAGCTCCGCGGGGACGACCCGTTCGACGCGGTCCGCGGCGGCCCGGACCCGACGGAGTGTGAGGACGGCGAGCGGGACACCACCGACGACCTCGAACAGCGCGAGCGGGACGAACACCGCCAGTGCCCAGAGCGGGCCGTCCAGGGCACCACGGACGACTGCCGGCGCGCCCACGGCCAGCGTCACGATGACCGCAGCCCCGCCGACCAGGCCGACGAGCGCGCCGACGAGTGACTCGACGGCGCCGCGGCGGCGGACGGCCCGCGTGACGCGGTCGTCGAGCCGCGCGATGTGGGTGAGTCGTTCCTCCAGCGTGCCGTAGGCCACGAACACGTCGAGCGTGCGGACGGTGTCGAGCACCAGGTCCGCGACGCGCCCGCGGTCGGCGGCGGTCACCGCGTCGGAGCGGCGGGCGACCGCGGCGGTCACGACGGTCCCGACCAGGGCTGCCGTGCCGAGGGCCGACAGCAGCACGAGGGCGGCCGGCAGGGACACGAACGCGACGGCGACGACCGAGAGGAACGCGGTGACGCCCGCCGAGACGAGCGGCCCGACGACCCGGATCGGCAGGTCCTGCAGCCGGTCGGTGTCGGTGACGAGCCGCGTCGTGAGGTCGCCGCGCCCGGTCGATCCGAGCCCGGCGGGGGCGACCGAGGCGAGCCGACGGTACATCTCGGTCCGGACGACGGCGAGCTGGCGGAACGACGCGTCGTGCCCGGCGAGCCGGTCCACGTAGCGGAACACCGCGCGCCCGAGGGCGAAGGCGCGGACGCCGACCATGACGAGCGTCAGGTAGAGGATCGGCGGGTGCTCGGCGGCGCGCGTGATCAGGTACCCGCTGGCGGCGAGCAGGGCCACTCCGCAGAGCGCGCTGAGGACGCCGGCGGCGACGGCCTTCGCCCAACCCCGCCCACGGGGCAGGGCGAGTCGGAGGACGGACCGGGTGCGGGCCTCCCGGCCGTCGGGGCGGCTCACGCGGGTGCTGCTCGCGCGGGTGCTGCTCATGCGGACACCTCCTGTGGCGACCGCTGCGACGAGACCGTGACGGATCCGGAGGCGCGGATCGCGACGACGACGTCGGCGGCGGCAACGACGGCGGGTCGGTGGCTCGCGACGACCACGACCGCCCCCGCGTCCGCCAGTCGGCGGAGGGCGGCGACGACCTGCGCCTCGGACTCCGCGTCGAGGGCGGACGTCGGCTCGTCGAGGAGCACCAGCGGCGTCCCGAGCCGAGCCGCACGGTACAGCCCGCGCGCGACGGCGACACGCTGCGCCTGCCCGCCGGACAGCCCGGATCCGCCACTGCCGACCGGGAGGCCCGGGTCGACTCCCAGCCCCACCGCAGCGAGCTCGGTCCGCACGTCCGCCGTGTCCGGCTGGGCGCTGAGGGCGACGTTCTCGGCGACCGTGCCGCGCACCAGTCGCGGACGCTGGTCGACCCAGGTGGTGCGGTCGAGGACCGGCAGGTCGGCACGCCCGGGCACCGTGACCGTGCCGTCGGCGGGGAGGACCCCGCGGATCGCAGCGATCAGGCTGGACTTGCCGGAGCCGCTCGGGCCGGAGAGGGCGACGACGGTCCCGGTCGGGGCGGTGAGGTCGACCGGGCCGACGACCGTGCCGGAGCGGTGCACGCCGAGTCCGGCGAGCACCAGGGCCGGCGCCGGGACGTCCACCCCGGCAGCGGCGACGGTGTCCGGCGCAGCTGGTACCGGGACGTCGGGGTCGTCGAGCACGTCGAGGACGGCCTGCGACGCCTGCACCCCGTCCTGGGCCGCGTGGAAGTCGGCACCGACCTGCCGGAGCGGGGCGAACGCCTCCGGGGCGAGGACCAGGACGAACATCGCCGCGCCGAGGCCGAGCGAGCCGTCGACCAGCCGGATGCCGATCGACACCGCGACGAGTGCGACGGACAGGCTCGCAGCCAGCTCGAGGGCGAAGCCGCTGACGAAGGACAGCCGCAGCACACCGATGGTGCCCTGGCGGTACTCGTCCGTGACCTGCCCGATGCGGCCGACCTGGCGGCGGGCACGGCCGAACACCTTGAGGGTCGCGAGCCCCTCGACGGCCTCGGTGAACGCCCCACCGAGCCGTGCGAGTGCGTCCGCCTGCCGCTGCTGCAGCGACCGGGTGGCCAGGCCGATGAGGACCATGAACACCGGGATGACGGGCATCGCGCAGACGATGACGACCGCACTCGTCAGGTCGCCGAGGCCGATCGCGACGAGCAGCAGCGGGGTGGCGACGGCGGTGAGCGCGAGCTGCGGCAGGTACCGGCCGAAGTAGGCGTCCAGCGCGTCGAGCCCCGGGCCGAGCGTGGTGGCGAAGCCGGCGCTCGACCGACCGGCGAGCCACCCGGGGCCCCGGTCGGCCGCGCGCCGGAGCACGGAGGCGCGGAGTTCGCTCTTCACACGGGCACCCGCGCGGGCGGCGAGGTCGTCGGTCGCCCAGGCCGCGACCGCGCGGAGCAGGAACGCGCCGCCGAGCAGGGCGAGCGTGCCGGCGAACGTCGCAGGGACGGCACCGGCGCGGACCGCATCGACGACCTGGGTCACCGCGGCCGCGATCGCCCAGGCGATCGCGATGGTCGCGATCGTCCGCACGGCGCCGGTGCCGGCGGCGGCCACGACGAAGCCGCGCGCCGTCCGGGACAGACGGAGCAGGCGGGGGTCGAGCGGCTTCACACGTGCCTCCCGGTCAGTGCGCGGCCTGCGCGACGGTGGCGCGTGAGACCCGCTTGCGGAAGACCCAGTACGTCCACGCCTGGTAGGCCAGCACGAGCGGGATGCAGACCAGGGCGACCCAGCTCATGACCGTCAGCGTGTACGTGCCGGACGAGGCGTTGGCGACGGTCAGGCTGTTCGCCGGGTCGTTGGTGGCGGGCATCACGTCCGGGAACACCGCGGTGAACATCGCCAGGACGACCGCCGCGATCGTGACGGCCATCAGGGTGAAGGCGCGACCCTCCCGACCGCGTGCGGCACAGAGGACCGCGACGACCAGGGCCACGGCACCGACGGCCGACAGTACGAGCGACGTCGGGGTGGACCGGACGAGCGCCATCGTGACCAGGAACACGGCGGCGACCACGATCGTGACGACTCCGGCCCGCTTCGCCAGGCGCATCGCCCGCTCGCGCATCTCGCCCTCGGTCTTCAGCGCCACGAACACGACGCCGTGGGTGAAGAAGACCAGCAGGGTGGTGGCGCCGGCGAGCAGTGCGAACGGGTTGAGCAGGTCGAACAGCGTGCCGGTGTAGTTGTGCCCGGCGTCCATCGGGATCCCCCGGACGACGTTGCCGAACGCGACGCCCCAGAGGAACGACGGCACCGCGCTGCCGACCACGATCATCAGGTCGAACCGGCGCTTCCATGCCAGGTGCTTGTCCTGGTGCCGGTACTCGAACGACACCCCGCGCAGGATCAGTGCGGCGAGGATGAGCAGCAGTGCCAGGTAGAAGCCGGAGAACATCGTCGCGTACCACTCGGGGAAGGCGGCGAACAGGCAGGCTCCCGCGACGATCACCCAGGTCTCGTTGAGGTCCCAGACCGGGCCGATGGTGTTGATGAGCACACGGCGGTCGGTGTCGTCCCTGCCGAGGAACGGCAGGGACATGCCGACACCGAAGTCGAACCCGTCGAGCACGAAGTACCCGACGAAGAAGAGTCCGACGATCGCGAACCACAGAACAGGCAGGTCCATCTCAGGCAGCTTCCATCTCTAGTAGACCGTCACTTCGTGCTTGACCTCGCCGGTCTCCGCGTCGACCTCGGCCGGAGCGGCCGGGCCCTCCTGGGCGACCTTCTTGACCAGTCGGAACTCGACCACCGCGAGGGATCCGTAGATGAGGGTGAACACGACGAGCGAGATGAGGACCTCGAGGCCCGTCACGTTCGGGGAGACGCCGTCGGCCGTCTTGAGCAGGCCGAACACGAGCCAGGGCTGGCGGCCCATCTCGGTGAAGACCCAGCCGACGATCATCGCGGCCATCGGCAGCGGCACGGCCCAGATCGCGATGCGCCAGACCCACCGCTGCTGCGGGAAGCGGCCCTTGCGCGTCAGCCAGAGTCCGGCGAGCGAGACCATCACGGCGCCGACCCCGAGGGCGATCATCCAGCGGAAGGACCAGTAGGTCACCCAGATGATCGGCTTGTAGTCGCCCGGCCCGTAGACCTGCGTGTACTGCGCCTGCAGGTCGTTGATGCCCTCGACCGTGCCGGAGAAGGTGTGCGTCGACAGGAAGGACAGCAGGTACGGCACCCGGATCGAGAAGAGTTCGGTGACGCCGTCGGGCGTGCCGAGCGTGAAGATCGAGAACGAGGCGTCCTTGCCGGTCGCGGTGTTGTACAGCGCCTCGGCCGCGGCCATCTTCATCGGCTGCGTGTCGACCATGGTGAGACCGAGCTGGTCACCGGTGAGGACCGTGAGGGCGCCGGCCGCGACCATCGTCCAGAGGCCGAACTTCAGCGCCGGCATCATCGTCTCGAGGTTCTGGTTGCGCGCCAGGTGGTACGCGGCGACCGAGATGATCACGCCGGCGGCGACCGTGAAGCACGCGAAGACCGTGTGCGGGAATGCGGCGAGGGCGACCTTGTTCCCGAGGACGGCCCAGATGTCGGTGAGTTCGGCGCGACCCTTCGCCTCGTTGATCGCGTAGCCCACCGGGTGCTGCATGAACGCGTTCGCGGCGATGATGAAGTACGCCGACATGATCGTGCCCGCGCTGACGCACCAGATGCTCGCCAGGTGCAGCTTCTTCGGCAGGCGGTCCCAGCCGAAGATCCAGACGCCGATGAACGCCGCCTCGAAGAAGAACGCCAGGATGCCCTCGAGCGCGAGCGGGGCGCCGAAGACGTCGCCGACGAAGCGCGAGTAGTCCGACCAGTTCATGCCGAACTGGAACTCCTGCACGATGCCGGTGACGACCCCCATCGCGAAGTTGATGAGGAAGATCCGTCCGAAGAACCGCGTCAGCTGCAGGTAGTGCGCACGACCGGTCCGGACCCAGGCGGTCTGGAACACCGCGACGACGACGGCCATGCCGATCGTCAGCGGGACGAAGAGGAAGTGGTAGATCGTCGTCAGACCGAACTGCCACCGCGACAGCAGGAGCGGGTCCAGGAGGTCGTTCATGCTTCGACGGTACTGTCGAGCGGCACGGTTCGACAAGTTGTAGAGGGCACTGCTGCACGAACGTGCAGGCGTAGTGCACGGCACAACCGTGCGGAACAAGTGTCACGGACGAGCGTCCCGGGAACGACGACAGGCGCCGGGCTCGATGCCCGACGCCTGTCGTCGTGGACCCCGCAGAACGACGCGGGATCCGGGGTGTCCGTGCGACCTAGAGCAGGCCCTCGTCGGTCAGGAAGTCCTTCGCGATGGTCGAGGCCTTCTCCTTGTCGACGGTGCTCTTGGTGTTGAGCTCGATGAGCGCCTCGGTCGTCAGGACCTTGCTCACCTTGTCGATGTCGTCCGCCGCCTTGTCGTCGACCTTGCTCGAGACGACCGGGGTGACGTTCTGCGGAACGATGAGGTTCTTCGGGTCCTCGAGCGTCACGAAGTCGTTCGCCTTGATGCTCGGGTCGGCGGTGTAGATGTCCGCGAGCTGCACGGTGCCGTCCTTCAGCGCCTTGACCGTCAGGGCCCCGCCGGAGTCCTCGATCGCCTTGGACTGGACCGTCACGCCGTAGACCGACTTCAGGCCCTTCGGACCGTACGGACGCGTCTGGTTCTCCGAGTTCGCGCCGACGGTCAGCGTGCCCTTGACCTTCGAGAGGTCGGCAAGGCTCGTCACGTCGTTCTCCTCGGAGAACTTCTTCGTGACGGTGTAGCTGTCCTGGTCGGTGGCCTCGGCGGCGTCCAGGGCACGGAGCCCCTTCGGCAGGGCGCTCTTCAGGCCGTCCGTGATCTCGGACTCGGACTTCGCGGTCGAGTTCTTGTCGAAGTACTGCAGCAGGTTGCCGCCGTACTCGGGCATGACGTCGATCGCGCCCTTCTCGAGCTGCGGGAGGTAGACCTCGCGCTGCCCGATGTTGAAGTTCCGCTTCACCTGGAAGCCGTCCTTCTCGAGGACCTGGGCGTAGAGCTCGGCGATGATCTCGTTCGAGTAGTACTGCTGCGACCCGACGACGATCGTCTTCGAGTCCGAGGACGAGCTGGAGCCGCTGTCGAGCGGGCTGCTGGAGGAGCAGCCGGCGAGGGCGGCGGCCACGCCGACGGCGACCGCGGCGGCGATGCCGGCGCGGAGCTTGGGTGCTGTGATCACGAGGGGGTTCCTTCCGGGATGGGGGTGTGGGGCCGCTCACGCGATCCCGAGCGTCGCCGCGTCGGGCGGTCGGCGATGCCCGCGGGCACCACCGCCCGCTGGAGCACGGAGAAGACGATCTCGAACGCGATCGCGAGTGCGATCACGAGGATGGAGGCGCCGAGCATCATGGCGTAGTCCTGGGTCTTGAGCCCGAGGAACACGTACCCGCCGAGCCCACCCGATCCGACGTAGGCGGCGAGGGTGGCGGTGGCGACGACCTGGAGCACGGCGGCGCGGACGCCGCCGACGAGCAGCGGCAGTCCGAGCGGGATCTCGACCTTGGTCAGGATCTGCCACCCGGTCATGCCCTGCGCGCGGGCAGCGTCGACGGTGACCGGTTCGACGGACTCGATGCCGGCGTACGCCCCGGCGAGCACCGACGGGATCGCGAGCACGACGAGTGCGAACAGCGGAGCCTGCAGGTTCGCGCCGAGCAGCAGGCCCACCAGGGTGAGCACACCGAGCGTCGGCAGGGCGCGGATGCCGCCGGAGAGGGCGATCGCGAAGCCGCGTGCCTTGCCGGTGTGGCCGATCGCGTAGCCGATCGGGATCGCGATCACCGACGCGATGACGACGGCGAGCAGCGAGATCCAGACGTGTTCCCACAGCCGCTCGGAGACACCGTCGGGACCGGCGTAGTTGGCCGGGTCGAGGACCCAGCCGAAGGCCTGTCCGATGATCATGCGGTGACCTCCGCAGACTGGAGCACGCGGCGGGCCGCACGCTTCGAGGGCGCCGATCGACGCGTCCACGGCATCACGATCCGACCGAGCAGCACGAGCAACCCGTCGATCGCGAACGCCAGGACGAGGACCATCACGACACCCGCGACGATCTCCTCCGGGATGTTCCGGCCGATGCCGTCGGTGAAGAGCGATCCGAGGCTCTGGACACCGAGCACCGCGCCGACCGTGGTCAGCGAGATCGTGGACACCGAGACGACCCGGAGGCCCGCGAGCAGCACCGGACCGGCGAGCGGCAGGTCGACGCGGAAGAACCGCTGCGCTCCGGAGTACCCCATCGCGGTCGCCGCCGACGTGGTGGCGGGGTCGACCGATCCGAGGCCGTCCACGGTGGACCGGACCATGAGGGCGAGGCCGTAGAGCGTGAGGCCGATGACGATGTTCACGGGGTCCTGCAGCCCGGTGCCGATGAGGCCCGGCAGCGCGATGAACAGTGGCAGCGACGGGACGGCGTAGAGCAGCCCGGCGAACGTGACGATGCCTCCGCCCACACCGCTGCTGAGCGGGCGTGCGCCGGGTCGCCGGAGTCGGACGACGAGCCACCCGATCGGGATCGACAGCAGGAAGGCGATGATGATCGGCGGGATCGCGATCGCCAGGTGCGCGACCGTGTCGTCCCCGATCGTGTCGAGGTTCGACAGCACCCACTTCACCGGGTGCTCCCACCCTGCGCCGCAGCACCCGGGACGCTGGGCGTCCCGGCCTCGGAGCGGACAGCGGCAGCGGCGTCGACGACGCCCACGGGTCCGGTGAGGACGCCGGCGGCGCGGCCGTCACCGTCCACGACGACCGGACCGGTCGGGGTCTGCTCGACCCGGAGGGACCGACGGCCCCGTCCGACGCCGATGAAGTTCGCGACGAAGTCGTCCGCCGGCGCGGAGAGGATCTCCGCCGGCGTCCCCTGCTGGGCGATCTCGCCGCCCTTCTTGAGGATGACGACCTGGTCGCCGAGTTTGAAGGCCTCGTCGATGTCGTGCGTCACGAACACGACCGTCTTGCCCAACTCGCGCTGCAGCCGGATCAACTCGTCCTGCAGGTCGTTGCGCACGAGCGGGTCGACGGCGCCGAACGGCTCGTCCATGAGCAGGATGTTCGGGTCGACCGCGAGACCGCGAGCGACGCCGACCCGCTGCTGCTGTCCGCCGGACAGCTGCGACGGGTAGCGATCGGCGAGTGACCGGTCGAGGCCGACCGTGTCCATCAGCTCGAGCGCACGCTTCCGCGCGTCGGCCTTCGAGACCCCGGTGAGCAGTGGCACCGTCGCGATGTTGTCCGCGACCCTGCGGTGCGGCAGCAGACCGGCGTTCTGCATGACGTAGCCGATGCGACGGCGGAGCTGCACCGGGTCGACGCCGGCGATGTCCTCACCGTCGATCTGGACGGACCCCGAGGTCGGATCGATCATCCTGTTGATCATCCGGAGGAGTGTGGTCTTGCCACAACCGCTCGAACCGACGAACACCGTCGTGGTCCGCGAGGGGATCACGAGGTCGAACGACTCGACGGCGTTCGTGCCGTCCGGGTAGGTCTTGCGCACCGAGCGGAACTCGATCATGGGTGCCCTTCTTGGTGGAGGTAGCCCGACACCGGACGACAGTACAGGGCTGAGCCCATAGCGGTTCGGTCGTGACGGCGCATGACGCCTGGCGGACATCGACCCCGGGTCCGCGCAGTTCGGACACGAACGCCCGCCCCTCCGCGACGGAGGGACGGGCGTCCGAGGTGGGTCAGCGGTCAGGAGGCCCCGATCACCGACTCCAGGTACGGCCGGCTCATCGCGCGGTAGGCCGCGATCAGTTCGGTGTCCGGGTGCTCGCGGTCCACGTGCGCACGAGCGAGGACCGCGTGCGCGGACTCGGCCAGCACGACCCAGGCCCGGTTGATCGCCTCGGACTGGGGCAGGTCGAAGCGCTCGCGCATCACGGTGCCGACGGCTCCGCCGAGTGCGGCGAGGCGGTCGGCGTCCTCGTCACCGGACGTGGTGTCGAGGTCGGCGAAGCGGATCGCGCGGAAGCCGGGCTCGGTGCGGTACATCTCCGCGGTCATGTCGATGAGCGCGTCGCAGCCTTCCTGCCACGTCGTGGCGCCGGAGGCGTCGAGTGTCTCGACGAACCGGGCGGCGAGGCGCTGCGTGCACCGGATGGCGAGGGCCTCGACCACGGCGATCCGGTCCGGGAAGTACCGGTAGACCGTGCCGATCGACGCACCGGCACGCTCGGCGACCATGGCCGTCGTGAGCCGCTCGAAGCCGATCTCGTCGATGACCGCGGCCGCCGCGTCGAGCAGACCTGCGAGGCGCGCCGAGCTGCGGGCCTGGACCGGCTCGTTCCTGAGCAGTGATGATCCCCCCGGCAGTGCGTTCGAAACCTCGGTGACGAGCACGTGAACTCCTTCTCGCGGTGACCGCGGGCTGACTGACTGAGACGGCAACTCTCGCAGACGCCGCCTTGGTCTTCGCTGCGATTCCCGGGGTGTCGGGTCCACGACCCCGCTGCGGGACCACCCCGCATGGGATGATGGTGCGATGCCCGAGTCGACGCCTCCGGACCCTGCCGCGCCCCGGGCAACCACCCCGCAGCGGGACGCACGGTCCGTGGAACGCGAGCACGACCGCCGCGAACAGTCGCCCTGGGGCATCCAGCAGTGGGAGACCGCGATCCCGGAGCCGATCCTGCACCGGGCCGCCCGCATCGAGGACGCCGTGCAGGAGTACCGCGAACAGCACGCCCGGAAGCGCGGTCAGGTCCCGACCGTCATCCCGTACACGGGCTACGGCGCCCCGGGATGGGTCCGCGTGCTCTGCCGGGTGCTGCTGACCCGCCGCGGCCTGGCGTCGGACGTCTCGTACACGGGCGTCCGCGGGTGGCGCAGCTTCACGAGCGTGGCCGTCGACCACGCCGAGGTCACCATCTCGGCCGGCGGCAGCACGCACACCGTCCAGAGCGACCGCGGTGGTGTGGTCGACGCGATCGTCCCGATCGACCTCGAACCGGGATGGCAGACGATCCGACTGTCCGCCGGCGGCATGCGCGACGTGGACGCCGACGTCTTCGTGGTGCACCCGGACACCCGCTTCGGCCTGTTGTCGGACATCGACGACACCGTGATGGTGACGAGCCTCCCCCGCCCGATGCTCGCCGCCTGGAACTCGTTCGTGCTGACCGAACACGCCCGCCGTCCCGTGCCGGGGATGTCGGTCCTCTACGAGCGGGTCCTCGCGCAGCACCCGGGCGCGGCGACCGTGTACCTCTCCACCGGTGCGTGGAACGTGGCACCGACCCTGCAACGCTTCCTGACCCGGAACATGTACCCGTCCGGCACCCTGCTGCTCACGGACTGGGGCCCGACCCACGACCGGTTCTTCCGGAGCGGACAGCAGCACAAGCAGGACAACCTGCGGCGCCTCGCGCGGGACTTCCCGGACATCCAGTGGCTGCTCGTCGGCGACGACGGACAGCACGACGAGCACCTCTACGGCGAGTTCGCCCGGGAGCACCCCGAGAACGTCGCCGCGGTCGCGATCCGACAGTTGTCGACGAGCGAGGCCGTCCTCGCCGGTGGTCGATCGCGCGCCCAGGAGCGCACCCGCGACTCCACCGTGCCGTGGGTCTACGCCCCGGACGGTGCCGGCCTCTGGACCGAGCTCGGACGCGTCGGGATCGCCGACCTCGACTGACCCTGGCTCTCGACTGAACGGGCTCTCGACCGACGCTGGCTGCTGCTGGTGACGGTCGGCCGTGCCGCCGAAGTCATGCCGGGAGCGATCTGAACGCACCTTCAGCGCAGCCGCGTCCGGGGTGTGGGTGGTTCGATCAGGGCATGGCTCAGCGCATCGAGGACCACGCCCTCATCGGGGACTGTCACACGGCCGCACTCGTCACCCGGGACGGTGACGTCGACTGGGCGTGCCTGCCCCGCTTCGACAGTGCGTCGACGTTCGCGGCACTGCTCGGCGACGAGCACGACGGTCAGTGGTCGCTCCGCCCCGCCGACCCCGACGCGACCCCGGTCCGCCGACACGAAGGCGACTCCCTCGTGCTCTCGACGGTGTGGACCACCACGACCGGCGTCGTCGAGGTCACCGACTTCATGCCGGTCGACGCGCACCGGGCCACCATCGTCCGACGGGTCCGCGGGCTCACCGGGACGGTCGACATGCGCCAGGTCCTGCGCATCCGCTTCGGCTACGGGGACGTCCTGCCCTGGATCCGTCAGGTGGGCAACGACGACGAACCGGTCCTCGTCGCGACCGCCGGTCCGGACGCCGTCGTCGTCCGGGGCCCGCGCTTCCGCGCCGACGACCACCGGCACACCGCCACCACGACGATCGCGGACGGCGACGTCCTCGACACCGTCCTCACCTGGTACCCCTCCCACCGTGAGCCCCCGGAGCCGTTCGACGTCGACGCCGCCCTGCACCACACCCGCGACTGGTGGCACGACTGGACCTCCCGCACCCGCGCCGAGGGCAGGTACGCGTCCGCCGTCCGCAGCTCGCTGATGTACCTGCGCGCCATGACCCACGCCGAGACCGGCGGCGTCGTGGCGGCCGCGACCACGAGCCTCCCGGAGGACCCCGGCGGCGAACGCAACTGGGACTACCGCTTCGTGTGGCTGCGTGACGCGTCGATGGCGCTCGCGTCCCTGATCGCCCACGGGTACCGCGACGAGGCGTCACACTGGCGGGCGTGGCTGCTCCGCGCGATCGCGGGTGACCCCGACGACGTGCAGATCATGTACGGCATCGCCGGTGAACGGGAACTGCCGGAACGGACGCTCGACCACCTGGCCGGGTACGCGGACTCGAAGCCGGTGCGAGTCGGCAACGGCGCGTACACGCAGTACCAGGGCGACGTGTTCGGAGAGGTCCTGGCAGCGCTGCACGACGCCCGCGAGCTCGGTGTCGAGGAGAGCGGCGCATCGTGGTCCCTGCAGCGCGCGCTCCTCAGCCACGTCGAGGAGCACTGGCAGGAGCCCGACAACGGCATCTGGGAGATGCGCGGACCCCGGCGGCACTTCACCCACTCGCGCGCGATGATCTGGGCGGCGTTCGACCGCGGGGTCGCCGCATGTGAGGAGTTCGGCCTCGAGGGGCCCGTCGAGCGCTGGCGCACCCTGCGCGACCAGGTGCGCGCGGAGATCGAGGAACACGGATGGAACGCCGAGCGCGGCGCCTACCGGCAGCATTACGACACCGACGAGGTCGACGCGAGCCTGCTCGTCCTGCCCCAGATCGGCTACTGCAAGCCGGACGACCCGCGGATGCTCGGCACGGTCGCGGCCATCGAGCAGGACCTCCGCGTCGGCGACGACGGGCTCCTGCTCCGGTACCGGACGTCCTCCGGCTTCGACGGTCTCAGCGGCGCGGAACACCCGTTCCTGGCCTGCTCGTTCTGGCTCGTCGAGCAGTACGCCGGGTCCGGTCGGATCGCGGACGCCGAACGACTCATGGACGTCCTGGTCGGCTTCGCGAACGACGTCGGCATGCTGTCGGAGGAGATCGACGTCGCGACCGGACACCACATCGGCAACACCCCGCAGGCGCTCTCGCACCTGACGCTCGTGACCGCGGCAGACGCGATCGCGCGTGCACGGGGAGCGGCCGCCGGCCACCGGACGAGGTCGGCGCAGCGCGACGGCGGGACGTGGAGCGTCACCGGCGCGGGCGAGCGAGCCGGACGGCCAGCCTGACACGACCGGGCACGCCGTCGGACCCTGCCGACGGTGCGCCCGGACGGACGGGAGGCCCGGTGCCAGCTGGCACCGGGCCTCCCGTCATGCGGTCCTCGCGTCGGTCAGGAGGAGCTGACCCACTCGGCCGGGCCGCGCGAACCGGCGCGGTACTCCTCGAGCGGGACTGCTCCGGACTTCCACGCGGAGACGACCGGCTCGACGATCTCCCAGCAGCGCTCCGCGACATCGCCGCGGATGGAGAGCAGCGGGTCGTCGTGGAAGATGCCGTTCAGCACCTCGCCGTAGGGGGTGAGCTCGCCGTCGTCGAACGAGGACGACAGGGTGACCTGACCCATCTCGAACGGGTTGCCGCCGCCGTTGGCCGAGACCGACAGCTCGATCTCGTCCGGGTTGAGGACGATGCGCAGCGTGTCGGCCTTCGGGCGACCGGTCAGACCGGAGGGCAGGCGCGTCACGGGCTTGAAGGTGATGAGCACCTCCTTCCGACTGGCGCCGAGCGCCTTGCCGGAGCGGAGGGTGAAGGGGACGCCGGCCCAACGGGCGGTGTCGACCTCGACCTCGATCTCGGCCAGGGTCTCGGTCTCGCGCGACGGGTCGACCCCGTCCTCCTGCTGGTACGACGGCAGTTCCTTGCCGTCGATCGTGCCGGCCGTGTAGACCGCGCGGCGGGAGGCGATGGTCGCGTCGTCGCCCTTGAGGCGGGTCGAGCGGAGCACCCGGGCGAGCGAGGAGCGGAACTCGACGGAGTCGATCGCCGCCGGGGCGTCCATCGTGACGAGCGCCAGGATCTGGAGCAGGTGCGACTGGATCATGTCGACCAGGGCGCCGGCCTCGTCGTAGTACTGCGCGCGGTTCTCGAGGCCCAGGGTCTCGTCGTAGAAGACGTCGACCTTCTCGATGTTGTCGGCGTTCCAGATCGGCTCGAACAGGCGGTTCGCGAAGCGCAGACCGATGATGTTGAGGACCGTCGTACGACCGAGGAAGTGGTCGGTGCGGTGCACGCGCTCCTCGGGGACGAGCTCGAGGACCGTCTTGTTGAGCGCCTCGGCACTCGCGACGTCGGTGCCGAAGGGCTTCTCGAACGCCAGCGTCGTGCCCTCGGGGAGCTCGACGTGCTGCAGCGCCTCGCAGATGTCGGACGCGATCTGCGGCGGCAGCGCGAAGTAGAGGATCGGCTCGGCCTCGGCGGCGTCGAGCAGGGCCTTCAGGTGCTCCGGGTCGGTGGGGTCGCCCTGGATGAACTTCGTCGAACCGATGGTCGCATCGACCTCCGGGCCGGCCACGTCCTGCGACGCGAACGACTTCGTGACGACGTCCTTCCACTGCTCCTCGCTGCGGGCGCTGCGGCCCGTGCCGATGAGCTGGACCGGGACGGAACGGCCGCTCTGCAGGAAGGTACCGAGACCCGGCAGGAGGAGGCGGGAGGCGAGGTCGCCGGTCGCGCCGAAGATGATGAGCGTGCGCTTGTCAGTCACCGGAGGTGACTCCTTTCGCTTGTGGACGGTCCGCAGGACCTGCGGCCGCGGTCATGCGGTCCTCAGGAGCCAAGGTCCATCGTGCCCGGGAGATTCCCGGGCCGTTCCAGATGGTGTTCGGACGTGTTCTTGTTCGGTGCGTGCATCCGGTGGCGGCGGTCCGCCTGCCCCGGACGCAGTTCGGGCGGCACCGAGATGGTGCCGCCCGAAGCGTTTGTGGCGTGGGTCAGTGCCCGAAGTTGCCGCGGTAGTACTCGTAGACCCAGCCGACGAGCGTGATCACGACGAGCACGAGTCCGATCGGCACGATCCAGAGGCCGGCGGCGACCCCGAGGAACACGAGCGCGATCGCTGCCGCGAGGAACAGCGGCCACCACGACCACGGGCTGAAGTGCCCGAGCTCGGCGTCGCCGTCCTCGATGTTCGCGTCCTGGCGGTCCTCCGGCAGCACCCCGCCCTGGGCCGACATGACGCGACCGAGGTAGAAGGCGATGAAGGCGGACATGATGCCGGTCAGACCGATCGACAGGGTGCCGACCCACTCGACCGAGCCGTAGTAGATCATCGACCAGATCGTGTACGCGGCGTCCGCGAGCACGAAGAAGACGAACAGGATCCAGAACAGATTGGTGTTGGCGCGCATGGCGGCTACTTCACCTCGCCCTTCGCGGCGTCGTAGGTCGGAGCGTCAGGAGCGTCCTTCGCCGGGCCCACGCCGACCGGCACGCCGGCCTCGGGGTGGTTCAGGTCGAACGCCGGGGACTCGGAACGGATCCGCGGGATCGAGGTGAAGTTGTGCCGCGGCGGCGGGCAGGAGGTCGCCCACTCGAGCGAGCGGCCGTAGCCCCACGGGTCGTTGACGGCCACCTTCGGAGCGTTCCGCGCGGTGACGTACACGTTGAAGATGAACGGCAGGAACGAGATGCCGAGGATCATCGAGCCGATCGTCGACACCTGGTTCATCCAGGTGAAGCCGTCGTTCGGCAGGTAGGTCGCGTACCGACGGGGCATGCCCACGACGCCCAACCAGTGCTGGATGAGGAACGTGGTGTGGAACCCGACGAACAGCAACCAGAAGTGGATCTTGCCGAGGCGCTCGTTCAGCATCTTGCCGGTGAACTTCGGCCACCAGAAGTAGAAGCCGGAGAACATCGCGAACACGACGGTGCCGAAGACCACGTAGTGGAAGTGCGCCACGACGAAGTACGTGTCGGACACGTGGAAGTCGAGCGGCGGGGACGCCAGGATCACGCCGGTGAGACCACCGAAGGTGAAGGTCACGAGGAAGCCGATGGCCCACAGGATCGGCGTCTCGAACGTCACCGACCCGCGCCACATCGTGCCGACCCAGTTGAAGATCTTCACGCCGGTCGGGACCGCGATGAGCATCGTCATCAGCGAGAACCACGGCAGGAGGACGCCACCGGTGACGTACATGTGGTGCGCCCACACCGTGACCGAGAGGGCCGCGATGGTGATGGTCGCGTAGACGAGGGTCTTGTAGCCGAAGATCGGCTTGCGGCTGAACACCGGGAAGACCTCGGACACGATGCCGAAGAACGGCAGCGCGATGATGTAGACCTCGGGGTGCCCGAAGAACCAGAACAGGTGCTGCCAGAGCAGGGCACCGCCGTTGGCCGGGTTGAAGATCTGGGCGTCGAAGACACGGTCGAGCCCGAGGCCGAAGAGCGCGGCGGCGAGGACCGGGAAGGCCATCAGGACGAGGAGGCTCGTGACGAGCACGTTCCACGTGAAGATCGACATGCGGAACATCGTCATGCCCGGCGCACGCATCGTGATGATCGTGGTGATGAAGTTGACCGCACCGAGGATCGTCGAGAAGCCGGTCATGCCGAGCCCGAAGACCCACAGTGTCCCGCCGAGCCCTGGTGTGAACGTCGTGTCACTCAATGGCGCGTAGGCGAACCACCCGAACGAGGCTGCACCCTGCGGGGTGAGGAAGCCACCGACGGCGATCGCGCTGCCGAAGAAGTACATCCAGAAGGCCAGGCCGTTCAGACGCGGGAACGCGACGTCCGGTGCGCCGATCTGGAGCGGCATGATCGCGTTCGCGAAGCCGGAGAACAGCGGCGTCGCGAACATCAGCAGCATGATCGTGCCGTGCATCGTGAAGAGCTGGTTGTACTGCTCCTTGGTCGCGACGACCTGGAGCCCCGGCTCGAACAGCTGCGCGCGGATGACGAGCGCCATGATGCCGGCGAGCAGGAAGTAGAGGAACGAGGTGATCAGGTACATGTACCCGATCGTCTTGTGGTCGGTGGACGTCGCCCACCGAACGATGATGTTGCCCTTGCGGCCGACCCTCGACGCCTGGAAGTCCGGCGTCGAAGGCCTGGTGGTCGCCTGGCCGACGAATGACGTTGTCATTGAGACGCGCCCTTACTTCTTCTCGCTGGACGCCTCGGCAGGCGCCTCGTTGTTCGGCTGGTTCGTGTTGGTGTCGTACTCGTTGCCGAGCAGACCGACCTTGCCCTGGTCCTTGAGGGACGAGAGGTAGTCGTCGTACTTCGCCTGCGACACGACCTTCACCTGGAAGAGCATGAGGGAGTGGTACTCACCGCAGAGCTCGGCGCACTTGCCCTGGTAGGTGCCTTCCTTCTCCGGGATGAAGTACTCGTAGTTCGTACGACCCGGCAGCATGTCCTTCTTGTAGAGGAAGTCGATGACCCAGAAGGAGTGGTTGACGTCGCGAGAGCTGAGCTCGATCTCGACCTTCTTGCCCACCGGCAGGTACAGCGTCGGGAGGAGCGACTCGTCGATGGCGCCGCCGCCGTTCTCCTCTTCCTGGGCCTGGATGCCCTGGTAGTAGACGCTTTCCTTCGGGTTGTCCTTGTTGATGTAGTTGAAGTCCCAGCCCCAGCGCTTGCCGTACACGTGCACGGTGGCGTCGGGCTGCGCGAACGGCTTCTCGATCGCTTCCTGGTCCTTCGCGGTGAAGGCGAAGAAGCCGAGGACGAGGATCAGCGGCACGATCGTGTAGAAGATCTCGAGCGGCATGTTGTACCGCATCTGCACCGGCAGGCCGGTCTGGCCCTTCCGGCGGCGGTAGACGATCGCGGCCCAGATGATCAGGCCCCAGACGATCAGACCCACGGCCAACAGGACGATCCAGCTCGTCGTCCACAGGCCGACGATGCGGCTCGTGTGGTTGGTGACGTCCTTCGTCTGCTCCGTGCCCGGGAGCCATCCGTTCATCTGCTGCTGCGTGCAGCCAGCCAGTGCGATGACCAGACCGACGGCCACCGGCACGGCCGCCCAACGTATACGGCGATTCGAACGCACTGTTACCTCTCGGAAAGACGTGGCCCGGGAACCGGTCGTCGCGCGACCGGCGCCGACGGTGACCCCGTCGACGAGCACCGAGGTCAGCCGCAGGGCTGACGCGTGGGTGACTCCCAGCTTGGTTGGAACACTCCTAGCCTACTCGCAGCCATCGACACCGAGCGCACAACCGACACGCGTTGTGGACGGAAACGGCGCTGCGAGGGGCGCTTTTCCCTGGTCATCTGCGTCGGCGGTGATGTCCGTCACGATCGAGATGCGGGAACGCGAACGGGGAGCGGCCGTCTCGGCCGCTCCCCGTTCGCGTGTCGTCGCTCCCCCGCGTGTTCCGCGGGCCGGCGACCAGCCCGTCCGGTGGTCAGTGGAAGCTGTCACCACACGCGCAGGAGCCCTGCGCGTTCGGGTTGTCGATCGTGAAGCCCTGCTTCTGGATCGTGTCTTCGAAGTCGATCGTGGCGCCGTCGAGGTACGGGACGCTCATCTTGTCGACGACCACTTCGACCCCGTCGAACTCGGCCGTGGCGTCACCGTCGAGGAGTCGCTCGTCGAAGTAGAGCTGGTAGATGAGCCCCGAGCAGCCGCCGGGCTGGACGGCGAGGCGGAGGCGCAGGTCGTCGCGGCCTTCCTGCTCGAGCAGGCTGGCGACCTTCGCCGAGGCCGCGTCGCTCAGCAGCACACCGTGCGACTTGGCGTCGGTCGCTGCTTCGGTCGTGATGGTGTCGCTCATCGACGTCTCCCTTGCTGGCGGTGTCGTTCACCGGCCGTCGCGTCGATTCTAAGCACGTGCACCGACGAGCGGGGTCCCGATCCAGGACCTGTGGAGGACAGGGGTCACCCGCGACCCTGCAGCCGCGCCAGGAGGATCGCCTCCGAGACGATCGCGCGGTGCAGCACACCGAGGTGCTGGGACTCGTTCGGGCTGTGCGCCCGCGTGTCGGGGTCCTCGACACCGGTGACCAGGATCTGGGCCTCGGGGAACTCCGCCGCCAGGTCCGAGACGAACGGGATCGACCCGCCGATGCCCTGCTCCACCGGGTCCGCGCCCCAGCCCTCGGACATGGCTGTGCGGGCCTCCTGGACGGCCCAGCCGGTCGCGTCGACCAGGAACCCGTCGCCGGCGTCGACCTCGGTGATCTCCATCCGGGCACCGAAGGGGACGTGCTCACGCAGGTGGGCCTCCACCGCGGCGAAGGCCTCCGTCGCGGCCTGGCCCGGGGCGACGCGGACCGACACACGCGCCGCGACCGTCGGGATCAGCGTGTTCGAGGCGTTCGCGACGCTCGGGACGTCGAGGCCCGTCACCGTGATCGACGGCTGGAACCACATCCGCGACAGCACCGGACCGCTGCCCACGGGGCGGGCACCCTCGACCAGGGCGGCCTCGGTCGCGAAGTCCGACTCGGACCGCTCGGGCACCGGGGCGTCGTGCGCCGTCAGACCGGACACCGCGACCGCGCCGTCGTCGTCGTGCAGCGAGGCCAGCAGGCGCACCATCGGCATCATCGCGTCCGGGGCGGCGCCGCCGTACATGCCGCTGTGGCTGGCGTGCTCGAGCGTCGTCACGGTGAGCTTGAACGTCGTGTTGCCACGGAGCGACACCGTGATGGCCGGCACCTCGGTCGACCAGTTGTCGCTGTCGGCCACGACGATGACGTCCGCGGCCAGGTGTTCGCGCTGCTCGCGCAGGAAGGTGCGGAACGAGCGGGAGCCGAACTCCTCCTCCCCCTCGATGAAGAGCACGATGCCGACGTCCAGGTCCTCGCCGAACTGGGCGTGCACGGCCCGGAGTGCGGCGACGTGGGTCATCACGCCGGCCTTGTCGTCCGAGGCACCGCGCCCGTAGAGCCGGTCGCCGCGCAGGGTCGGCTCGAACGGCGGCGTCTCCCACAGCGCGTCGTCGCCCTGGGGCTGCACGTCGTGGTGGGCGTAGAGCATCACCGTCGGCTTGCCGTTCCGGGCCGGCCGCACCGCCAGGACCGCCGGCTGCCCGAGCTCGACGGACTCGTCGCCCGCTGACACCGTGTCCGCGTCGGCGGGCGTGTCGCCCTCGACCGCGGAGCGCACGATCCGGACCTCGTCGAACACCTGGGTCGAGCGCACCAGCTCGGCCACGGCCTCCGCGTTCCGGCGCACGTGCGCCGGGTCGAACGCCGACCACGACACCGACGGGATGCGCACGAGTGCGGACAGGTCGGCGATCGTGGCGGGCAGCGCGCCGTGCACGTGCTCGCGCAGCGCCGCCAGCAGGGCGGGGTCGGTCGCGGGCGCCTGGGGCCCCGCTGCGGAGGTGTGCTTCTCGGTGTCGGTCATGGCCGGTAATCTAGAGGACGTCCAGCACGCAGAGCGCCGTTAGGAACGACCGTGGCGAAGGCAACCCCCAAGACCAACGTGACCGTGAACCCGGCCGACGACGAGCTCGTCGCGCACGGCAAGGGTCGCCCCACGCCCTCGCGCCGCGAACGTGAAGCCGCCAACAAGCGCCCGATCGTCGGCAACAGCCCGGCGGACAAGAAGGCCGCTCGCTCGCGTCTGAACGGTGATCGCGAACGAGCCCGCGTCGGCATGGCGAACGGCGAAGAGCGCTACCTGCCGGCGAAGGACCGCGGCGAGCAGCGCCGGTTCATCCGCAACTACATCGACGCCCGCTGGAACGTGGGCGAGGTCATGATGCCGGTGCTCATCCTGTTCCTGCTCGTCGGGTTCCTCGCGGCGCAGACCGCTGCCGCCTCGTACTCGCTGCTGTTCGTCTGGGCGTTCGTGCTGCTGTTCGTCCTCGACTGCGCCGTGCTGTGGTTCGCGCTGCGCCGGAAGTTCGCCGCGACCGGGCAGGAGTTCCAGCGTGGGAACTTCCTCTACATCCTGACCCGCGCGTGGCAGCTCCGGTTCCTCCGCCTGCCGAAGCCGCAGGTCAAGCGCGGGCAGTACCCGACGCTCTGACCTCGTTCCGCTCGAGCGCCGCAGCGCCGTCGACCTCCGGGTCGGCGGCGCTGCGTCGTGTGACGGCCGGGACGCCGCCGTGCGCGCGAGACGCCGCCGTGCGCGTGAGACGCCGCCGAAATCCGCGGCGTCTCAGGCGGAAGCCGGCGTCTCACCGACACGCCGGCGCCAGCGCCAGCGCCCAGCGGACGCGCGGCAGGCGGCGTCTCACCGACACGCCGGCGCCAGCGCCCGCCCAGCGGACGGGAGGCTCGAGGCGGCCGCCACGAGCCTCCCGGCCAGACGCCGCCGAGTGCGCGAGACGCCGCCCAAGTCCGGGGCGTCTCCCGCGGAAGGCGGCGTCTCACCGAGACGCCGGCGCCACGACGCGCCGCACGCGGCCACTTGCCAGCCGCGGCCTCAGCGTCGCCGCAGGCGCTTCCGCCGCAGCCGGTTGATGCGCATCGCCCAGGTCGGACCCTCGTAGAGGAACGCCGTGTAGCCCTGCACCAGCGTGGCACCGGCGGCGATCCGGGCCTGGACGTCGGCCTCGGAGGTGACGCCACCGACCGCGATGACGCAGAACCCGGCGGGCACCGCAGCGCGCACGCGACGCAGGACCTCGAGGGAGCGGGCACCGAGCGGCGCGCCGGAGAGCCCCCCGGCACCCATCGCCTGCACGTCCGCGTCGGGCGTGGTGAGGCCCGTGCGCTCGATCGTCGTGTTCGTCGCGATGACCCCGGACAACCCGAGCTCGACCGCGAGTCCGGCGATGGCGTCGATCTGCTCGTCGGTCAGGTCCGGGGCGATCTTCACCAGGACCGGCGTCCGGCCGGCGGCGTCGTGCACCGCGGAGAGCAGCGGTCGGAGTTGGTCGAGTTCCTGCAGGCCGCGGAGGCCCGGGGTGTTCGGCGAGCTGACGTTGACGGCCAGGTAGTCGGCGAAGGGGGCGAGCAGCCGGGTGGACTCGAGGTAGTCCTCGACCGCGTCCTCGACGGAGACGACGCGGCTCTTGCCGATGTTGACGCCGATCACCGGTCGGCCCGGGTTGCGGCGGGCACGCTCCAGTCGGCCGGCGGCCTTGACGGCACCGTGGTTGTTGAAGCCCATCCGGTTGATCAGCGCCCGGTCCGGGATGAGTCGGAACAGCCGGGGTCGTTCGTTCCCCGGCTGGGGGCGTGCCGTGATGGTGCCCACCTCGACGTGCCCGAATCCCAGGACGCCGAGTCCGGCGATGCCGCGGGCGTCCTTGTCGAACCCGGCGGCCAGACCGAAGCGGGACGGGAAGTGGATCCCCATCGTGGTGATGCCGTCCTCGGCGGAGGGCCTGGCGTACCGCTCCACGGCCCCACCGATGACGGGCACGTGCGGGAGGAGCCGGATGACGCTGAACGCCAGGTGGTGCGCGCGCTCGGGGTCCATCTTGGCGAAGACGTTCCGGAAGACCACCCCGTACCCGGCGCGGACGAGGGACTCCAGGCCGCTCACGCGCTGGCGCCGTCCGCGGGACGATCCGCACCGGACGCGCTGTGGTGGTCGATGCGCAGCTGGCCGATGGCGTCCTCGAAGTCCTCGAGGGAGTCGAACGCCTGGTAGACGCTGGCGTACCGCAGGTAGGCGACCTCGTCGAGTTCGCGCAGCGGGCTGAGGATCGCCAGGCCGATGTCGTTCGCCTCGATCTGGCTCGCGCCGGAGGACCGGACGATCTCCTCCACCCGCTGCGCGAGCACGGCGAGGTCCGAGTCGGTGACGGGTCGACCCTGGCAGGCCTTCCGCACGCCGGAGATGATCTTCTCGCGGCTGAAGGGCTCGAGGACACCGTTGCGCTTCACCACGTTCAGTGAGGCGGTCTCGGTGGTCGAGAAGCGTCGTCCGCAGTTCGGGCACTGGCGGCGTCGGCGGATGGAGGTTCCGTCGTCGCTCGTCCGGGAGTCGACGACACGGGAGTCCGGGTGGCGGCAGAAGGGGCAGAACATGGCGCCCTCAGGCTAGCGGTTCGTGCGCTCGGACACGGCGGCACCGTGCGCCGGCAGCTGCTCTTCGGTGGAGAGCGCGACGATGTGCGGCGCGACCTCGGCCAGGGCGGCCGCCGTGTACCGGATCACCTGCTGCGGGCGCAGGAAGGTCGACGCGGACAGCCCGGCCCCGAAGCGTGCCTGGCCGCCGGTGGGCAGGACGTGGTTCGACCCGGCGAGGTAGTCGCCCAGGCTGACGGGGGTGTCCGGTCCGACGAACACCGCACCGGCGGCGTCGATGTCGGCGAGCACCGCGTCGTCGTCCGCCGTCTGGATCTCGAGGTGCTCCGGCCCGTAGGCGTTGCTCACGATCGCGGCGTCGGCGAGCGAGTCGACCAGGACGATCGCCGACTGCGGTCCGTCCAGGGCGGTCTGGAGGCGCGCAGCCGTCCCGAGCACCGCCGTCCGTTCCGGGATCGCCGCCTCCACCGCGTCGGCGAACGCGGCCGACGTCGTCACGAGGACACTGCCCGCCTGCTCGTCGTGCTCCGCCTGGCTGATGAGGTCTGCTGCGACGTTCCCGGCGTCGGCGGTGTCGTCGGCGATGACGAGGATCTCCGAGGCGCCGGCTTCGGAGTCGATGCCGACGATGCCGCGGACGAGGCGCTTGGCGGCCGCGACGTAGTTGTTGCCCGGACCGGTCACCAGGTCGACGGGCTCGAGGCCGATCTCCGACACGCCGTGGGCCAGCGCCCCGATCGCGCCGGCCCCGCCCATCGCGTAGACCTCCTGCACGCCGAGGAGCCCCGCCGCAGCGAGGATCGTCGGGTGCACCGCGCCGCCGTGGTCGCGCTGCGGCGGGGAAACGAGCGCGATCGAACCGACACCGGCGACCTGGGCGGGCACGACGTTCATGACGACGCTCGAGGGGTAGACCGCCTTGCCACCGGGCACGTAGAGCCCGACACGACGCATCGGCTGCCAGCGCTGGTGGACCTCGGCACCGTCCGCGAGGGTGGTCACCGACGGCGACGGCACCTGCGCGGCACTCGCGGCGCGGACGCGGCGGATCGCCTCGTCGAGCGCGGCGCGGAGCTCGGGGGTGAGTCCGGCGACGGCGGCGTCGATCTCGGCGGCCGGCACCCGGACGTGCTCGGGTGCTCCCCCGTCGAACCGTTCGGCCTGCTCCCGGAGCGCGTCGGCACCGCGGTCACGGACGTCGTCGACGAGCACCCGTGCGGCGTCCACCGCATGCCCGACGTCGCCTGCGGCACGCGGCATGAGTCGGAGGAGTTCGGCACGGCCGGGGAGCCCGCCACGGAGGTCGATTCGCTGCATCATGAGGGCTCCGAGTCTAGTGATCCGGCCATGACCGGGCCGGATCCCCGGGCGGCGGGACCGTCCCGGTAACGTGAGCGTCGATGAACTTCGAGAAGGCCCGTCGGCTCGTCGCCGACCTGGTCCGCGTGAACGAGCGCTACGCCCGCGACGGGCACTACCGCAACGACGTCCGGGAACGGCTCGGGCGGACCGCCTCGCGGATCGACGTCGGCGTCGCCCGCCGCGAGCGCGACCGTGCTCCCCGCGCGGCTCGCCCGTACGAGGGGTTGGTCGAGACGAGCCTGGCCCTGGCCGGCATCCGCACCGCCGCCCGCGAGCCCGAGGTCGTGCTCGTCGTCGACGAGTTGCGCGACGGGGCTGCCTTCGCCGGTGTGCAGACCGCCCTCGCCGTCGCGATCGCGCTCGGGGACCGTCTGGGCCGGCGCGTCCGGGTCGTCATGGTCCGCTGGACGACGCCGGGCAACAGCGTCGCAGCGGCCGAGGCCCTCGTCGCCGACCGCTTCCCCGACACCCGGGTCGACGGACGCCCGGGCGTGCGCGTCGTCCGTCGCGAGGACGTGCTCGACACGGTGTTCGGGACGCAGGACATCTGGCTGGCGACGCACTGGAAGACGGCGCATCCGCTCGACGTCGCCGCGACGGCCGGTGTCGTCGCCCGCGAGCGGGTCGTGTACCTCGTGCAGGACTACGAGCCGGGCTTCAGCGCGTGGTCCACCGACTACGCCGTCGCCGCGTCGACCTACCGTGCCGGCTTCCGGATGCTCGTGAACTCGGAGCCCCTGCGTCGGTACCTGGCGGACGTCGAGGGCATCGACATCGCCCCGGCCGCGACGTTCGCGCCGCACCTGGACGTCGAGTTGCTGGAACGGGTCGCCGCCGCGCGACGCCTGGTCGCCGAGGACGGCGGGGTCGTCCGCGTCCTCTTCTACGGGCGACCGAGCAAGCACCGCAACCTCTTCCGCCTCGGCGTGGCCGCGCTCCGGATCGCCGTGCAGGAGCTGGCCCCGGACGGCATCCGGGTCGAGTTCCACTCCGCCGGTGAACAGCACGCGGACGTCGAGCTCGACGGGGGCGCCGGCGACGTCAAGCTGGTCTCGCACGGCACGATGCCGTGGGACGACTACTTCCGGTTCATCGCCTCCACCGGGGTGGTGCTCTCGCTGCAGCACAGCCCGCACCCGAGCCACCCGCCGTTCGACGGCGCGATCTCCGGGGCACGGGTCGTGACCAACGAGTTCCGGGGCACGCGCGCCGGGCTGCACCCGAACCTCCAGGCCGTCCCCACCGACGCCCGCTCGCTCGGCCTCGCGGTGGCCGACGCCGTCCGGCGTGTCGCCGCGGACGGACCGACCGGGTTCGTCCCGCTCGCCGACGGCGCCCTCGGCGGGCCGCTGGACGCCGCCGTCGACGTCCTCGGCGCCGCACTGGAAACGGACGCCCTCGGCGCCGCACTCGAGACCGAGGAAGAGAACCGATGACCCGCACCACCCTCGTCGTCGTCCCCGTGTACGGCGACCTCGAGTCGCTGCTGCGCTGCGTGGACGGGCTGCTCGAGCACCTCGACACCGCGGTGCACCGGGTGCTCCTCGTGAACGACTGCGGCCCGGACGCGGACGCCATCGAGCGCGCCCTGCTGGACCGCATCGGCGAGCGCCCCGGGTTCCGGTACGAGCGCAACGACCGGAACCTGGGCTTCGTCGGGACGTGCAACCGTGCCGTCACCGAGCTCGACACGGGCGGGGACGCCGTCCTGTTGCTCAACAGCGACGCGGTGCCGACCGCCGGGTTCCTCGACGCCATGCTCGCGGTCCTCGACGAGGACCGCACCGGTGTCGTGACGGCCCGCAGTGACAACGCCACGATCGCGAGCATCCCGTACCGCCTGGCGAACCGTGGCGCGGCCCGGACCGAAGCCCGGACGCGTGCCGTCTGGGGTGCCCTCGCCCCGCTGCTGCCGGTGTCCCAGGTGATGCCCGTCGCGATGGGCTTCTGCTTCCTGACCCGTCGCGAGCTCGTCGCGGAGCACGGGCTCTTCGACGAGGCCTTCGCCCCCGGCTACGGGGAGGAGAACGACTACTGCCTGCGCATCGCGGAGCACGGCTGGCTCGCCAAGATCGCGAACCGGGCGCTCGTCCTGCACGCGGGCGGCAAGAGCTTCTCCGGCAACCGCAACGCCCTCCGTGCGGCACACCAGCGCGAGCTGGAACGGCGGTACCCCTTCCTGCCGGACGCGGTCGCCGCGTACCAGCGACACGGCATGACCGCGACGGAGCGGTTCGCCGACGCGCTCGTGCCGAGCGGTTCGACGCCACGCCTCGCGGTCGACCTGCGGCACGTCGCGGACGCCGGTGCACTGGTCCGCGACGTCGACGCGGCCTTCGGGGACGGTTTCGCCCTGGAGGCACGGCTCCCCGCCGGCACGACGGCTCCCGCCACGTGGACCGTCACCACGGACCCTCCGTCGGCCGACGACCTCGTCGCCGTCGCCGTGCTCGTGGACCCGACGCCGGCCGAGGTCGTCGCCGCGAACCGTCGCGCGCTGCACCTCGTCGTCGTCCGGTCCGCTCCCCCAGCGCTCCCGTGGTCCTCGCGGCGACACCGGACCGGTGCCGACACCGTCGCGGCCGTCGTCGACCGGTTCGCCGAGGTCGTCGCTCCCGGCGGGCTCGCCGGGGCGCGGGCGGGCCTCGACGCCCGGATCGCCGCTCCGCTCGCGGACCGTTCGGCGGCGCTCGAGGAACGGTGGTCGGCCCTGCTGCCCCTCGACGTCACCGCCGCCGACGTCGTCGCGGACAGCGCCTCCGACGAGGTCGGACGACTGCGCCGCGAGCTCGACGACCTGCGCGGCAGCCGGTCGTTCCGCACCGGCCAGGCGATCGCCAAGGTCGCCTCGCGTCTGCCGGGTCGCCGCTGATGGCCGACCGTGGGGGCATCGGCCGGGTCGCACGGCGGTTCGCCCGGCAGCTGCGGGGCCCCGAGAAGCCCCTGACCGTCGCCGACCGACTCGACCGCTGGGCCCGACGCATCGCCGAGTTCGGCGTGCTCGACCGGGAGTACCTCGAGGCGCAGACGGGACGGACCTTCGCGACCGACGAGGAGGCGACCGCCTTCTACGTCCACAACGACGGGCAGCGGGGTCTGTCGCTCAGCCCGCTCATCGAGCACGAGTGGATGCGCGAGCACCAGCCGGCACCCGCGATGTCCTGGTACGACGCGCTGCACCAGGAGGGACCGGAGCTCTTCCAGACCGGACCGCTCTTCGACGCCGGCGTGTACGCCGCCTCGGTGCCGGCGCCCTCCCGCCCGGCGTCCACCCTCGATGCGCTGCGGCACTTCCTGCGGAACGCGACGGACGTGACCGCGCTCCCCGTGCCTCCCGGCCGTCGTGGCCCGGCACCGACCTGGGGAGCCGCACGCGCCGCCGCGTTGCAGGGCGCTCGCGACTTCGCCGCCGCCCAGCACCGGACGCGCCGTCGCTACCGGTCGTCCTGGGACGGCCCCGAGACGCTCGACCTGTCGGCGCGCTACCCGCGGGGGGACGCCCGCCGCGACGCCGAGCAGCCGCTCGTCTCCGTCGTGCTGCCGGTGTACCGACGGGCAGACGTCGTCGGCGCAGCGATCGACTCGGTCCTCGCCCAGGAACACACCACCTGGGAGCTCCTGGTCGTCGACGACGGGTCGGGCGACGACACCGTCGACGTCGTCCGCGCCCGTGCCGCCGGCGATGCGCGCATCCGGCTGCTGGAACGGGAGAACGGCGGAGCCGCCGCGGCACGGAACACCGGACTGGCCGCCGCGACCGGCTCGTTCATCGCCTTCCTCGACGCCGACAACACCTGGCGTCCGCAGCACCTCAGCGCCGCCCTCGCGGCCCTGCTCGAGGGCGACGCACCCGGTGTGCACACGGGGCTCCGGATGACCGGGGCGAACAACGCCGATGACGCCACCGCGCCGGTCGAGACGTTCCGCGGCGAGGACGGCACCCACGAGGACCTGCTCGCCGGCAACTTCATCGACCTCAACGCCCTGGTGGTGCGTCGTGACGTCGCCGACGCCGTCGGCCCCTTCGACGAGGACCTGCGCCGGTGGATCGACTGGGAGTGGCTGCTCCGCATCGCAGCACACGCCGCCGTCCCCGAGTACGTCCCGGTCATCGGGGTGGACTACGACAACGTCCGTGACCCCCGCCGTGTCTCGTCGGGCCAGCCGGCGTCCTGGCAGGAGGTCGCGCTCGCGCGGCACCGCATCGACTGGGACGCTCTCGCCGCGGCCGCCCCCGACCGGGTGCGTGACCGGGTGTCGGTCGTGATGCCGGTCTTCCGCGACTGGACGATGACCCGGCGGGCCGTCGACACCGTGCTCGGCGCCGCCGACCACGACGGCGACGACGTCGAGGTGGTGGTCGTCGACAACGGCTCCCCGCGCTCGGTCTCCGCCGTCCTCGACGCCTGGTTCCGCGGCGACCCGCGGGTGGTGCTCCAGCGGGAGGACCGGAACCGCAACTTCGCGCTCGGCAGCGACCTCGGACTCGCACGCACCACCGGCGCGACCGTCGTGATGCTCAACAACGACACCGAGGTGACACCCGGCTGGCTCCGACCCCTCGTCGCGGCGCTCGAGGACCCGACGGTCCTCGGCGTCCAACCGCTCCTCGTCTACCCGGACGGAGTCGTCCAGGCCGCCGGCACCGTCTTCGGTGGCGACAAGGTCCTGCCGTGGCACTTCCTCGCCGACCACCCGCGGTACGACGCGGACCGTGCGTTCCGGACCCCGGCCTCCCGGCGGTTCACGGCGATCACCGCGGCGGCCGCGGCCTTCCGGGCCGACGACCTGATCCGCTGGCACGGCTTCGACCCCGTCTACGCGAACGGGCTGGAGGACGTGGACCTGTGTCTGCGCGCCCTCGCCACCGCCGAGCCGGGGGCCGCGTTCGTCGTCGAACCGGCCTCGGTCGTCGTCCACCACGAGAGCCGGACACCGGGGCGGGACGACGCGCGGATCGAGAACCGCCGCGTGTTCGACGAGCGGTGGCGCGGGCGCTACCCGGACGCCGATGCGGCCGACCGGTACGAGGGCGCTGGACTCCGGTACCTCGGAGTCGAGCCGGGCCTGCCGAAGGGACACGGCGTGACGGTGCGGTCGTCGCGGCCGGTCGTCGTCCGCGAACCGGGCGCCACGGGCCTCCGGGTCGCGGTGAAGCACGACGGGACCCGACCCGCGGACGTCACCGCGCTCGTCGGTGCGCTCGAGAGCGCGGGACACGCCGTGCAGGTCGACATGCCGACGTCCTGGTACCGGGGGGCCAGCGGGCTCGACGACGTGACCGTGCTCGTCGCCGGGAGCGTTTCCTCCTGGGTGCCGCAGCCGGGGGCCCGGAACGCCGTGTGGCTCGCCGCGGGGCAGCATGTGGCGGACGGGGACTTCGCGGTCGTCGTGGCGGAGCCCAGCGCGGAGGCGGTCGTCACGGCATTGACATCCGTCCCCTGAACGCGGGCTTGTCAGACGTTCACCGCGTTCCGAGGACTCTGATGTCTCCCGTTCACCTCGGGCGCGCATCATCGAGGCATGTCGCTCCTCTCCGATGTGATCCGGTCGAACTCCACGACCCAGTGCGTCGTCTGCGGTGCGGTCATCAGCAAGCGCGATGCACTCGGCCTCGACGGACTGGCGTTCTGCTCGGTCCTGCACGAAGCCGAACACATCGTCGCCACGCTCGACTGACCGTCGCCCGTAGGATCGGGCGGTGTCCGATCGCCAGCTCGCGGTGTTCCCCGCCTACCGCGACAACCCCTACCTGAATCTCATGCTGCTCGCGCCCCGCGCGCGGAGGTGGCACGTCCTCGAGAGCCTCCGGCTGGAGGTGCTCGAGCAGCACCTCGGCCGACTCGGCGCCGGCGACGTCTTCCACATGCACTGGACCGCGCCGATCGTGCAGCGTGCTGACGACGACCTCGACGCGGCACGGGTCCGGCTCGACCGCTTCCGCTCCGCCGTCGACGCCGCGCGCGACCGTGGCACCAGGCTGGTCTGGACCGTGCACAACATCCTGCCCCACGACGCCCGGCACCTCGAACTCGAACTCGAACTGGATCGGTACCTGGCCGAGATCGCCGACGCCGTGCACGTGATGAACGCCGCGACCGCTGCCGCGGTGGCACCGCACTACTCGCTCGACCCGGCTCGAGTCGTGCACATCCCGCACCCGAGCTACCAGGGGGTCTACCCGAGTTCCATGACGCGAGACGACGCTCGCGCGTCGTTCGGCCTCGACCCCGACGACCACGCCGTCCTGGCGTTCGGGCAGATGCGCCCCTACAAGGGCGTCGACGTGCTCGTCGAGGCCGTCCGACGCCTGCCCGCCGACCAGCGCCCCGTGCTGCTGCTCGCCGGCCGGACGTCGGACGAGGATCGGGTCGCGATCGACCGGCTCCTCGGCGCTGACCTGCGCGCCGTCCGCCAGCACGACCACGTCGACGACGTCGACGTCCAGCGATGGTTCCGCGCAGCGGACGTCGCCGTGTTCCCCTACCGGCGCGTGCTCAACTCCGGCAGCCTGCACCTGGCGGCGTCGTTCGGCGTCCCCGCGGTGCTGCCGGACGAGGCGCACCTGCGGGCGGAGTTCGGGGACGAGGGGTGGATCCGGTGGTTCGACACCGGGGACGCTGCGGGGTCGCTGGCGCAGATGCTCGCGAGGGAGGACGTCGAGTGGCATGCAGGAGCAGTCCGGTCAGCGACGGCCGCCAGCCGTCGTCTGATGCCGTTCCCGGTCTCCCGTCGGTACGCCGACCTCCTGGACCGGGTCTCCGCAGTCGGTTGAACCGTCGCTGGCCGTACCCGGCAGGTCACGGCAGGCGGCCGGAGGTCCTGCGAGGCTTCAGCGCATGCGGCGGGCAACGCGCCGCAACGCCGATGCGAGTCCCCGTTGCGGTGCTGCTCGCCGATCGACGAGGAAGCGCCATCCGTCGCGCCGGTCTGCGAGCGGCTGCAGCGGGTCCGCCGCGGGCAACGGCGGCAGGGCCATCCGAGCGGTGACGACCGGCAGCCGGACCTCGGACATGTCGGAAACGACCTCCACCGTGTGCCTGCCGACGGTCAGGCCGTCCGCCGAGAGGTCGACCAGCCACCGTCGGCCGCCGTCCTCGACCGTCACCGGCAGGCGCACCTCGCCGTCGGAGATGACGAGCGTCAATGCCGGAGGCGCGGCACCGGCTGGCATCGGACCGCCGAGCCGGAGTCCCGAACCGGTCGGTTCCGCCTGGTCGACGACCAACGGGACCACGTGGCGGAGGCGGGATGCAGCGATGACGTCCTCTGGGCTTCCTGCCCGGACCGCTTCCGCCATGACACCGACCAGCCCATCGCGGGCGGCCGGGAGCGGGAGCGCACGGAGCTGTGGCATCCACGCGCCGACGTCTGCTGGATCGACGGCGTCAGCGGCGTTCACGAACGCCGGGAGCAATCCGTCCGCCACCAGAGCGGCGACGTCGCTCGTGCTCGTCCTGCCGGCTCGTCCGAGGGCAGACAGCGCACCGATCCACGCGACTGCCCGCTCGGTGGCGGCCCCGCTCGCGGCGTGTTTGGCGAAGCGCTCCGCTGCTGCCCACTCGTCGGCCAGGACGAGGTGCCACAGCGTCCGACGCGGCGGAGCGACGTCCACGAGCCCGTCGAGACCGATCGCCGCCATGAGCGGGGCCAGCGCGTCGGCGACGGCTGCCGTTGCTGCTGCGTCCGGACCGCTGAGCAGGAACCGGTGCAGGTGCGCCCATCCGTCAGCATCCAACACGATCTCGGCATGCTGACTCCGCAGGGCGGGGTACTCCGCCACCAGCCTCGCGCAGTGCAGCTCCTGCCGGAGGTACCGGTCCGTCACCGCGACGTCCGCACGGAGTGAGAGCGACGTTCCGTCGCCCCGATCGCGGTAGAGGTAGACACAGTCTTCAACGACGTCGACCCTCGACGCTGCGGCAACGGCACGGGTCATCGGTTCGATGTCCTCGACGCTCGGCACCTCCGGGAAGCGGAGTCCCGCACGTTCCCAGAACGAGCGGCGGAACACACGGTTCCAGCAAGCTCGGCCCGACAACAGCGCCGGAACCTCCGTCGGCGCGACCGCCCGACGTGGGGCCTCGAAGAGGTGCCATCGAGCCGTCGGGCTCCAGGTCTCGGTCGCCGAGAACTTCAGGTGGTCGCCGACGACCATGTCCGAACCGCTCGCCGTGACAGCGTCGAGCATTGCCCGGTACGCCCCGTCCGGCACGAGGTCGTCAGCGTCGGCGAAGACGAGGTACTCCCCCGTCGCCGCGTCGACCCCCTCGTTCCGGGCCGCTGCGGCGCTGCCGACGTTCGACCGCAGCAGGCGGACGCGTGAGTCCCGGGCCGACACCGCTGCGACGAGCGCAGCCGTGTCGTCGGTTGAGCCGTTCTCGACGACCAGGACCTCCATCTGGTCGACCCCCTGGGCCAGGACCGTCTCGAGGAGTTCGGTGATCCAGGGGGCACTGTCATGGGCGGGGACGATGACGGACAGGGCCGGCGACGTGCTCATCCGGCCGGAGCCGTGAAGTCGGAATCACCGAGCGTGTCGGCTCGGTCGAGGGCACGAGCCAACCACGGCCCGAGCGAAGTGCTGTAGGTGTGTGACAGGTGCGATCCGTCGAAGTACACCGACACGCCGCCGATCCCGGAGAAGCAGCGGTCGTCGTCGCAGAACTCCTGGTGTACGGGAACGTAGCGGACGCGGTTTCCGTAGCCGTCCTTCACCAGCCCGCGGAACACTGCGGACGTCGACGGTGGGTACGCCGTCGCCACGGGGTTCGAGCATGCCGGGGCGGGCTCCTCGGCGAGGCAGTTGGGTCCCCAGACCTTCGCCTCGAGCGTCCGACCCGTCAACGGGACGTGCTGCATCAGGGACACGTCACGCCCGGCGTCCTGGACCGCGTCGATGACCTGCTCGTAGCCGAGATCCTGCTTCCCAGCATCGCCGGGGAACACGTAGTTCGCCCAGAGATCAGCAAGGACGACACGATCGGCACGAGGGACGACCGTCTCGCTCACCCACCGGTTGCGATCCGCACACCACCGCTGCTGGTCCGCCGGGAGCGCCTCACCGAAGGACGTGGCCTCCGGTGCGACCAGGGAAGATGGACACTTGTTGCGCGCCGCGACGATGACACGCCAGTGCTCGATCTTTCCGGCGATGTCGAAGGCCGAGGACCAAGCGCCGGCGTGCGAATCTCCCCAGAGCAGCACCGTCGTCGTCCCGTCCGGGTCGCCGAGCTCACAGAGCTTCTGGGTGTTCTGGGTGACGTCGTCGATGCAGTCGTCCTGCCATGCGAGGGGTTTGTCGGCGAGCGGAGCCGGCAGCTCTGCGCGGTCCACCGTCCCGAAGGCATCGCGACACTCACGGCCGCTCACTGCGGCGGCGGCGTAGCAGGAATCTCCCTTCGTGACCTTCGCGATGAGCGCCGCGTCAGCGGCGTCGCTCGCGGCGGTCGCGACACCGACCGATCCGAGCGCGGCGCTCGCGAGGACAGCAGCGGCGAGAGCCCCGGCGATGTAACTGCGTCGACGCGGGAACGAGAGACGCCGGCTCTTCCGGAAGGGGTTCTCGACCAGCGTGTAGGTGAGCCCGGCGAGCACCAGCGTTCCGACCAGGATTCCGAGCTTGAGGCGGAGATCGAGATCCCGGCCGATCACTTGTGGCAGGAGGACGATGAGGGGCCAGTGCCAGAGGTAGGCGGAGTACGAGACGTCGCCGAGCCAGCGCACCGGACCAAAGCGGGACAGAAACCCCCACGACCAGGTCGAGTCCTCGTCGCTGCGTCCACCGATCACCATCGCTGCACCGAGCGTCGGGACCACCGCGGCGATGCCGGGGAACGGGGTGGCATCAGTGAACAGCAGCGCCGAACAGCCCACCGCCATGACGCCGATCCACGGCAGGACAGCGCGCAGCGACCGATGGGGTACCGGGAGGAAGGCGAGCAGACCGCCGACGGCGAACTGCCACGCACGCGCCGAAGTGTCGAAGAACGCCACGTCGGGATCGAGCGCCGTGTGCGTGACACCCCACGCCACGCTGAGCAGCGCGACGATGCCGATGGTGAGGGCGATGGCACGATGCGGCTTCGTCTTGCCGATGACCGCTGCGAGGAGCAGCAGGACGGGCCAGACGATGTAGAACTGCTCTTCGACGGACAGCGACCAGAAGTGCTGCAGCGGACTCGGCTGGGATGCGGACTCGAGATAGCTCACGGACTGTGCCGCAAGGTGCCAGTTCTCCACGAAGAATGTCGACGCGAGCACGTGCCAGGCCGTCGGCGCCCAACTCGTCGCCGGCAGGACGAGGAGGGTGGTGATCAGCACGCTCGCGGTGACCACGATCGCCGCAGGTGCGAGGCGGCGGATCCGGCGAGCGTAGAAGCCCACCAGCAGCTGAGGACTTCGTTGCTGCTCGATGAGTCCGACGAGATGACTCGTGATGAGGAATCCGGAGATCACGAAGAAGACATCGACACCGACGTAGCCACCCGTGAGGCGGTTCGGCCAGAGGTGGTAGAGCACGACCAGGCCGATCGCCAGGGCACGGAGTCCCTGGATGTCGGAGCGGAGGTGTGTCAGGCGCGTTCTCGGCACCCCGAAACACTAGACCATTTGAGGCATTCTCTACCGGCAGTAGGACGGGCGGTCTATCCTGCTGGAACGCCAGGGACAGGAATCAGGGGTTCTTCATGAGACGCATCGCGATCGCGCTCGGACTGACAACAGTGCTGATCGGAGGCGGAGCGCTCCTCCCCGGAGCCGTCGGGGGGCCGGCATCGGCAGCCACGAAGCCGGCGCAGGTGACCGCGGTCTCGCAGGCGACTCAGGACTGGGCCGGCAAGAGCGTCAAGATGACCTGGAAAGCCGTGCCCGGCGCAACGAGCTACGTCACGAAGTGGTCGAGCCGCGCTGACCTCGGGAGTCCGACGTACAAGGACTCGACCGGAGTCGGCGCGTGGATGACGCGACTCGTTCCGGGTACGACGTACTACGTCACCGTCGCAGCGAAGAACGGGACAACGGCCGGCGCCTGGGCCAGGACGGTGACCGCGGTGCTCCGCCCGCACGCCGTCGGGACGTTCGGTCCCATCACGGCGGCACCGGCCAAGGGAGCAGTCAGCGTCTCGATCCCGGAGGTCGCCGACGCGAGCGACTACCAGGTCCGCTGGTCCGCCGGACCCAACGAGAACCGGGTTCCCGACCGATGGGCAGCGAAGACCACGCCGTGGTCGTCTGCTTTCGATCCGGCGACGCGAACCTGGACGCTACCGACATCGGACGCGGACCTCACCTCGGTCGCGTACGGAAACCCGATCTACGTCCGAGCCATGGCCAGGAACACTTACTTCGATCCCGCGTCCGTGCGCAAGTCCGTCCAGGTCCGCGCATGGCCGAAGCCGACGGTTCCGGTCACGACTGACCACCCACTGCACATCGCGAGCTACAACGTCCTCTGCTCGGGCTGTGAGCAGAACGGCGCGCCGGCGTGGTCGACCCGCGCTCCCGCGATCGCCGACGTCATCAAGGACAAGGGCCCTGACGTCCTCACGCTGTTGGAAGCAAGCGGTTCGGCGGCAGGCCGCGGATCCGAGCAGGCCTACCTCGACCTCGCGCGCCGCCTGCCGGAGCTCCGTCTGGTCGACACAGCACCGATGACCGTGAGTGCCTCCCACCAGGGCAACCGAATCATGTACAACCCGACGAAGTACAGCGTCGTCGACCACGGAGTCCTCGCAGGAGTGAAGGACTACGAGGTCTACCCCGAGGCGAGTGCGCCGGACACGAACACCCCCTGGGCTGAGTTCCGAGCCGCCGACGGAACCGGCGCGACCTTCATCGTCGTCGCCGCGCATTACGGCATCCCGTCGAGCTCGTACGCGGAACCGCGGAAGACACTGTTGGGCAAGAACTCGGCACAGCTGATCACGGCGCTCAACCGAATCAACCCGGCGGACAGCAGCGGTCGTCGGTTACCCGTCATCCTCGGGGGCGACCTCAACGACAACCGGTACCCGGAGGACGCGGTGGACGGTGCACAGCCGACGCTCGTCAGGGCCGGTTTCTACGACGCCTCAGCGTCACAGCACCGTTACGGGACGAGCAAGCCCACCTACAACGCCTACCTCCCCGCCTCCGGACAGGTGGACGACCCGAACGGTGATGGCCAGCGCATCGACTACATCCTCACGCAGGGCATCCAAGGGAGCGACGAGTTCGTCAACAACTGGAACCCAGGCACGACGACGATCCCGTCCGACCACAACATGATCGAGGCCAGGGTTCGTGTCCCCACACGCCGGTGACAGCCGCAGTACAAGCTGCGACGAACGCCCCCGAAGTCACTTCAGCGCGCCGGTTGGTCGACCTCGGTGACGATCGTCCGGGCGGACCGCGGTCCGCCATCCAATGCCAGCATCGCCTCGAACACGCGCTGACTGTTCTGTTCGTCTCGGGTGACGAACGCGTTTCGAGTGCGTTCCAGGTACACGGCGTCGGAGTGGAAGCCGTCGGCGCCGATCGTCTCCACGGCCGCCTCCACCGCAGAGACGTTCGTGGCGACGGGGCCGAACCCGTCCCGCTGGTAGTCGAAGTACCCACGGCGTCCGACGTGTGATCCGTCGAAGAACGACGACGCGTCGAACTGGAAGTACACGAGCGGCACGTCGAGGAAGGCTGCCTCGAACCCGAGGGACGAGTAGTCCGTGATCATCAGGGCGGCACGCGCGATGACGTCCTGCACGTTGCGAGTCCCGTAGTCCCAGACCTCGACCCAGTCCGGCACCTCGAAGTCATCCAGGTACGGGCGCATGTTCGGGTGGGGCATGAAGACGACGCGCTTGCCGGTGCGGACTGCGACGTCACGGAGGCGCTCGGATCCGATGAGAGCGTTGTACTCGAGCGCGAACTGGCTCGCCGGGAAGTCCGGGTTCTTCAGCCGCTCGTTGCTCCCTGGTACCTGAGCACCAGCGAGCTTCTTCCGCCAGGTGGGCATGACCAGGATGAGGTCGCGCTCGGCGCCCGACGTGGCACGGCGCTTCCGCAGGAGTTCGTCGTGACGCGGGAAGCCAGTGAGCACCACCTCACGGTCCGTGAACGTGTACGGGCCGTCGCCGGCGATGGACTGCTTCTCCTGCGGAGTGACGACGACGAAGAGCTCCGCGGGCTTGGCGTTCACCCAGCGCGAGATGTCGTAGTTGGTGACGCCGTGCTGCAACCAGGTGAAAGAGAAGCGCGGATTCCCGTACCTCCACCGAGGGAGTGGGTTGACGACGTAGACGTCGATGTGGGACGACGCGAGATGAACCGCGTGGAGCATCAGCTTCCGCCACTCAGGAGTCCCGTGGGCAACGAGCCGGAAGCCCTCGGCAGCGAGACGTGCCCAGTCCTTCGACTTCTGGTCCAGGACGAACCAGGCATTGACTTCGGGTCGGTTCGCCCGCACCCATCGGTACAGGTGCTCCGCGTTGTCGTTCGCGTCGGTGTTCCGGTCCATGAAGACCCAGGCGTTCTCGTACTTCGCGCGGACCCGTCGCGAACGGACGGTCACCCCCAGCACGGCGTCCTCGGTCCGCCGTCGGTACTTGCCCGAGCGCAAGTCGTCGTAAACGCCACGAGCTTGCCGCTTCACGAACTGCAGTGCGGGCGTTGAGACGTCCGACCAGCGGTTCTGCAGCGCCTTCCGTTGTCCGATGATCTGCGGGTGCAGTTGACGGCGGGTCAGTGTCTCGTCGGCCTCGTGCCGCTCACCACGGCTGAACGGAACGACCTCGCCGTCGATCCAGATCCGGCTGAGACGGCCGCGCTCGATCCACATGTGACGTTGCCGCAGGACCGGCCGGCCGTAGAAGACCAGGTCCTGGACCTTCTCGTGCACCGGTAGGACCTCGACGCCATCGGTGGTGATGCGCTCCGCCGGACGGTCGCCCGTGAACCAGTAGCTGAGCTTCACGTGCTGTCGCACCTCATCGACCCGTTCGAGCTTCACGTACCGCGGGCGCTCTTGGGCGCCGGAGTACCCGATGAGCAGCGCCTTCCGGACCGCGTACTCGACGCTCATCAAGTCGAAGGAGTTGATGGCGTCGTCCGAGATGCGCGATCGGATCGCCGACACGAGGTCATGGAACTCGTCGAACGTGTGCACGGGCGCGAGCGCGGACGATGAATTGAGGGCTCGCTCGTTCTTGAAGTACCAGAAGAGGTCGTAGAGCAGGGTGTTCTCGAGCCACCTCGGGACGTCGCCCCGTCCGGCGGCCTCCTGCAGCAGATCCAGGTGTCCGTGACGGAGGACGTCGGTGTACTTGCCCGGGTGGTCGAAGTGCGACTCCATCAGAGAGGTTCCATCGCCGCGGATCCGATAGTGGTACTTGGCGGAGGCGAGGACACCGATGTCGTGCATCCGGGAGGCCAGGAGGTAACGGCCGATGAAGTGCGCGTCTTCGAACACCGGCCGGATCCGGCCGTCGAACCGCACATCGTGCTCACGGATCACGTCGGAGCGGAAGAACGCCGAGTTCACGGCCATCTGGATGACCGGTTCCTGGTCGATGTCGATGATGCGCGATCCCTTGGCGAACTTGACCCGCAGCGGGTGGCTGTCGACGAGTTCGCCGCGTTCGTTGAGACGGAGCTGATGGGTCGCGAGCATCCCCACGCGCGGCGCGCCATGCAGATTGACGAACTTGACGACCTCCTCGAAGTAGCGGTCGTCGAACACGTCGTCCGGGTCCGCGAAGGTCACCCACTCGGCGTCGACGTGTTCCATGCCCGCGTTACGCGCAGCAGCCACCCACGCATTCGTCTGGCTCACGACGACCACGTGCGCCCGACGCGCCTCCGACCAGCGCTGAAGGATCTCGAGACTGCCGTCAGTGGACCCGTCGTCGACGAAGACCAGCTGGACCGACTCGACCGCCAGTGTCTGGCGTTCGAGTGACGCGAGGAGGTCCGGCAGGTACCGGGCCACGTTGTACACGGCGAACACCGCGCTCACCAAGAACCGGTGACGCGACGACGTCGTCGCGATTTGCTGCAGATCCACTCTGTCCCCTCGTGCCGTCGTGCGAACGCTCAGACGGTCTTGTTGTAAGCGGCCACGACGTCCTCCGTCTTGCCGATCTGCTGGAGCTCGCCCTCGTTCAGCCAGGCGACCTCGTCGCACATGTCCTTCACGGTCGCCATCGAGTGGGAGACGAGGATGACCGTGCGGCCCTCCGCCTTCATCTCCTTGAACTTCGTGCGGCACCGCTTCTGGAACGTCGCGTCCCCGACCGCCAGGACCTCGTCGACGACCAGGACGTCCGGCGTGACGGCGACAGCGACGGAGAACCCGAGTCGGACGTACATGCCCGAGGAGTAGTTCTTCACCGGCTGGTCGATGAAGTGGCCGACGCCCGAGAACGACACGATCTCGTCGAACTTCCGCGTCACTTCCTTCCGGCTCATCCCGAGGATCGAACCGTTGAGGAAGACGTTCTCACGGCCGGAGAGCTCCGGGTGGAAACCGGAGCCGACCTCGAGCAGTGACGCCTGCTTGCCTCGGGCGGTGATCGAGCCCTCCTCCGGCCACAGGATCTTCGCCAGGCACTTCAGCAGGGTCGACTTGCCGGACCCGTTCTTGCCGATGAGGCCGAAGGTCGTGCCCTGCGGCACTTCGAACGAGACGTCCTTGAGTGCCCAGAAGTCCTCGTGCACGGACTTCTTGCCACGCATGACCATGCTCTTCAGCGAGTCGTTCCGCTCGTGGTACATCCGGAAGCGCTTGGAGACGTTCTCGACGGTGACAGCAGCATCGTTCACAGGAGTTCGGCCAACTTCTTCTCGTTGCGGGAGAAGACGACGTAGCCGATCGCGAGCGAGACGCACCCGGCGAGTGCGCACGCGACCAGGTCGCCCCATTCCGGCAGTCGGTTGTCGTACATGAGGTTGCGGAAGACCTCGGAGAACCGCTCGATCGGGTTGAGCTTGTAGACCGTGATGATCCACGGGTGCCCGGCCTTGTCCGCGGCGTTCTGGACGAGCGACAGGGGGTAGATGATCGGCGACAGGTACATCCACATCTGCAGGCCGATGCCCACCAGGTGCTGCATGTCGCGGAAGTGGACGTTGACGATCGAGAGGATGAGTCCGATCCCGGCGGAGAACATGGCGAGGAAGACCATCGTCAGCGCGATCACGGGCAGGAACACGAACCACTTCGATCCGAAGACCGCCAGTGCGATGAGCAGGACGCCCATCTCGACGAGCCACGTGAACCCGAACGAACCGACGGCGGCCAGCGGCAGCGTCATCCGTGGGAAGTAGACCTTCTTGATGAGCGAGCCGTTCGCGACGATCGACGTCATCCCGGCGTTGATCACGTTGCGGGCGAAGATCCACGGGAGCAGTCCGCACATGAGCCAGAGCGGGTAGATCTGCAGACCGCTCGGGTCCCCCACCTCGAGCCGGGCCCGGAAGATGAACGAGTACACGATCGTGTAGATCAGCATCGTCGCGAGCGGGTTGATCAATGACCACAGCTGCCCGAAGACGGTGCGCCGGTACTTGCCCTTGACCTCGCGTGCGGTGAGGTTGGCCAGCAGTTCGCGCGACGCCATCAGGTCGTTGAAGTACGTCATGCTTCGGTTGCTGACTCCTCCGGGGCGCAGCGGAGCGCTCCTGGTGCAGGGTTCGGGGACGAGACATTCTCGCACAGTGGCGTGGCGCAGCCCGCGCCGACGCTTCGCCACAAGGCGCAGGACACGGCGATCTGATGGATTACTGAAGAACTGTCGGTGAATCCAGTAGTGTCGACAGGTGCTCGTCAGCTTCGCCAACCACTCCACCGCGCCGGTGAACCTCGGCGGCGCAGAGCGGTCCCTCCTCCGTTTCGTCGAGGACTGGGCGGCGACCGACCCCGACTTCACCCCGCACTTCGTCACGAAGGCACCCCGCGGCAAGTTCATCGAGGCGCTCGACGAACGCGGCTGGCAGTACGACGCCTTCCGGTACCGCGGGTGGGCCGTGCCGAGCCCACAACCGGCCCCCGCGGCCGAACGTGCGGCGTTCGCGACCGTCGACTACGCGGCGGTGAGCGCGATCATCCGCCACTACGAGCGTCAGCGACCGGACCTGGTCGTCACCAACACCCTGGTCGCGCCGTGGGCCTCCTTCGCCGCCGCCGTGCTCGGGATCCCCCAGGCCTGGTTCGTCCGCGAGTACGGCGACCTCGACCACGGTCTGCACTTCCAGACCGGACGGGCCGCGACCCTCGGCGACATCGGCCTGCTCGCCGGCGCGGTCGTGACGAACTCCGGCGCCATGCGTGACCACCTCGCCCGCTACATGCCCGCAGAGGAAATTTCTATCGCGTACCCGTCGGTCGACGTCGCCCGGCTCGAGGCCACGCGCGCTGCCGAGCCGTCCGTGCAGCCGTTCCCCCAGGCCGACCCGGGCCTCCGCATCGTCGTCGTCGGCCGCGTGGAGCCATCGAAGGGCCAGCACCGGGTGATCGAGGCGCTCGGCCTGCTCCGTGACCGCGACATCACCGCGAGCGTCTGCTTCGTCGGCAGCTGGAAGCAGCCCGGCGAGGACCAGCGGCTGACGGCACGCGCGCGCGAACTCGGCGTCGCCGACCACGTCGTCTTCGCCGGCGAGCAGAACGCGCCGGCCCCCTACATCGACGGAGCTGACGTGTGCGTGACGGCGTCGACGATCGAGGCCTTCGGTCGGACCACGGCCGAGTACATGGCCCTCGGCAAGCCCGTGATCGCGACACGGGAGGGCGGGAGCGCCGAGCTCGTCGACCCCGGCGTCACCGGCGCCCTGTTCGATGCTGACGACACCGCCGGGCTGGCCGCGGCACTGGCCGGCTACGCGTCGGACCCCGCCACGGCCAGGAGGCACGGTGCGGCTGCCCCGGACCGGCTCGCCGCCGTCACGGGCTCCGGACACGACAACGCCGCCGCGATCGCCCGGCTCACCGCCCTGGTGGGCACGGAGGGCTACCGGCTCCCCCAGGTGGCCCGCTACTGGTTCGAGTTGCCCGCTGCGTACTCGTCCCTCGGCGCGACGAGCGCCCGTGCTGCCGCTGGCCTGCTGGCCTCCCGCCTCCGGAGCCGCTCCGGCGCCGTCGGTCGGCTGCTGTCCCGACCGGGCGCCGTGGTGCGCAGGGTGACCGGCCGATGAGCGAGCACCGCCGACCGGTGACGATCGTCGTCCCGGTCTACGACGACCTGCCCGGCCTCGAACGCTGCATCGAGGCCCTGCTCGACACGGTCGACTTCGAGCGCGACCGTGTGCTGCTCGCGAACGACGTCGGACCGAACGTCGACGCCGTCGAGCGACGCCTGCTGGAGCTCGTCGGCGAGCACCCCGGCTTCGAGTACGTCCGGAACGAAGCGAACCTGGGCTTCGTCGGGAACTGCAACCGTGCCGTCCTGGAACTCGACCAGACCGGCAACGACGTGTTGCTCCTCAACAGTGACACGGTGCCGATGCCCGGCTTCCTCGACGAGATGACCGCCGTCCTCGGCTCGGACGACACGATCGGCGTCGTCTGCGCTCGGAGCGACAACGCGACGATCGCGTCCTACCCGTTCGCGCGCCGCAACCCCCGGTCGACGATCGCTCCACGGCGGACCCGCGAACTCCACGGCCGGACGAAGTACCTCCTGCCCCGCTTCACCGTCGCCCCCGTGGCGATGGGGTTCTGCTTCCTCATCCGTCGGGAGATGGTCGACCGGTTCGGGCTCTTCGACGAGGTGTTCTCCCCCGGCTACGGCGAGGAGAACGACTTCTGTCTCCGCATCAACGAGCACGGCTTCACCGCGGTGCTCGCCAACCGGGCACTCGTCCTGCACGCCGGGTCGACGAGCTTCAGCGGCGACCGAGGACCGTCGCTCCGACTCGAACACGAGCGGATCCTGCTCGAGCGGTACCCGTTCTACGCCGGCGCCCTCGCACTGTTCCTGGCCCGGTACCGTGACGCCGTGGACGTCTTCGCCGACACGTTCCTGCCCGACGACGACGTCGTCCGCGTGGCCCTGCACGTCCCCCTGGACCTCTCCGACGAGGTGCTCGCTCGCGTCCGCGCGGTGCTCGCCGCCGCCCCCGACCACGTGGTCGTCACGGTGGTCGTGTCGTCGAAGCAGATCCGTCGAGCGCGTCAGGAACTCCCCGGTGTGGCGATCGCGGTCGGCGGCCGACCCCGCCAGGTGTTCGACATCGCCGTGGCCCTCGGCGCGCTGACCACGTTCGCGCAGCTCTCCGCGCTGAACGCGAATGCACCACGGTGGCTCCTCGTCGACCCGGTGGCCCAGGACGCGCGGTGGGCGCACGCGGTCGAGAACCACCGCGCCTCGGCCCTCGACCGGCTGCTGCGACGCTACGAGAACCGCAGCACCGCCTGGACCGGTGCCGCGGACCTGGTGCGACTCGTCGAGGTGGTCGCCGAGACCGAGATCGACCCTTCCGCCCTGCGCGCGCGCTGGCAGGCGGTGACCGACATCGCGGAGGCCACGGGCTTGCTGGTGCACCGGTCCACCGTGTCGTTCCGCCGCCTCACCGCGCTCTCCCTCGGCGCACGCAACCCCCGGATCGTGGCGCGTCTCCGCGCGATCACGGGTCGCGGTGCGTGACATCGACAGCCGGAGGGCGCTGGTCACGCTGACCGCGTCTCGACCCGTCCGCCTGGGCGCCCTCGTCGTCCTCGCGGTGTGGGCCCTCTACCAGTCTTTCTGGAACCTCCTGGGCCACAACGTCCACGGCGACGAGTCGGTCTACGTCCGTGCCGGCTGGGCGTACCTCCACGGCGACTTCTCCGCCAACCGCGAGCACCCGCCGACCACGAAGTACCTCTTCGGGGCCGCGCAGGTCCTGTTCGGCCAGGGGGTGCTCGGTCCACGCATCGTCGTCGGGGTCCTCGTCGTCGCAGTCGGCGTGACGCTGTTCTGGTGGCTCCGCCGCGAGGTCGGGTTCTGGACGGGCGTGCTCGTCGCGGCGATGTGGCTCCTGACCCCGCGCGGCTTCCTGGGCACCCGGGTGGACCGGTACGCCCTGCTCGACCCGGTGATGATCGCGTTCGCGGTCATCGCCCTCGCGGCGGCGTGGGCGTGGATCAGGACGGACCGGTCCTGGCTCGCGCCGGTGTCGGGTGCGCTCTTCGCGATGTCGGTGACCTCGAAGGTGTCCACCGTCGTGCTGCTGCCGGCGTTCCTCCTGCTGCCGCTGCTCTTCCGTCGCACACGCTCGCTCCTGGTCGCCGGCGGCCTGTGGGTGATCGCGTTCGTCCTGGTCACGGTCGCCCTGTACGCGCCGATGGGCATCCGCTCCGCGATCACGACCATGGTCACGTTCCAGGCCGGCCAGAACGAGCACGGACACCCGATCAGCATCGCGGGCCGGATCCACGCCTTCGCGCCGTGGTGGGCCGATGCCTGGTTCCTGTGGTCGGGGGTCGGCGCGGTCACCACCGTCGTGTTCGTCGTCGGGCTGTTCGCAGCCCTCGTGCTCCGGCCGGGCCGACTCGTGGCGTACCTCGGGACGGCGCTCGGCCTGCTCGTCGTCTTCTACGCGTTCGTCGCCCACATCGCACTCGCGAACTACTACGCCGCCTGGATGCCGTTGCTCATCGCACTCGCGGCGATCGGCATCACCCGCCTGGCCACCGTCCTGCCGTCGCCCATCGGCGGCGTCGTGGCGGCAGTCCTGGTGGTCGCCCTCGTGGTCCCGGCGGTCGGAGAGAGCGTCACGATCGCCCGCACACACCCGAGCGGCATCGCCCGCGTCGACCAGTGGCTCGACGACCACGGGCACGCTGCCGGCAGCGTGCTGTTCATCGCGGCCACCCCGACCCTCACGGAACCGTACTTCGCAGGCCGCGGGTCGATGGAACCCGACGACGGACCGTTCGCCGCCGTGGTGGTCGGCGACGATCGACGGTTCCCACCGAGCGCCGAGGTCCGCGCCTTCCTCCGGTCCGACGCCGACCAGCTCGAGCGCACCGAGGTCGACGGCTTCACCGTGTGGATCCCCCGCACGGGCACCGTCGTGGAGCGCGCCGGCCGACTCAACGTCGTCCCCTGAGGTCGCCCGACCCACGACCGTGACGCCGCGGCCGCACCGGACGGGGGCCTGTCAGGATGGGAGGCCCGTGGCGGACCCGCCACGGGCCTCCCGTCCGTCCCGACCGGACGCCCTGACCCAGCGCCCGGACCCGGCGCCTCGGGCCTGCGCCGGCGCTACACCAGGCAGCGCGGCCCGAGCAGGCTCTTCAGTTCCCCGAACAGGTCGGGCGTCAGGTTCACCGGGAAGGGCAGCTCGAACGTCCGGGCGACGTCGTCCTTGAGGAGCTTCAACCGCACCTCGGTGTCGCCCTGGTGTCGTCCGAGGACTGCGGCCAGTTCGGTCACCGTCCGGGTGGTCGCCTGCCGCTCGGGCAGGGACAGGGTCAGCGGCCCCGATCCCATCGCGTCGCCGACGTTCGGCTGGAACATGCTCACCGCGTGCAGCGCCTTGCCGTCGTCGCGGACGTTGACCCGGCCGCGCAGGACGACGATCGAGTCCGGCACCAGTGACGGCCCGAACTCCTGGTAGGTCTTGCCCAGGAACATGACGCCGATCTGCCCGCCGAAGTCCTCGATGTCGACGATGCCGTACGGGTTGCCGCTGGTCTTCGCCACCCGGTGCTGCACGCTGGTCAGCAGTCCGGCGACGGTGACCGTCTCACCTTCGATGGAGTCGTCGGCGACGAGCAGGTCCGCGATGGTGACCGACTGGTGCTTCGCGAGCTCGATCTCGAGCCCGGCCAGCGGGTGGTCGGAGACGTAGAGCCCGAGCATGTCCCGCTCGAACGCCAGCTTGTCGCGCTTGGACCACTCCGGCCGCTCCGGGACCTGCGACACCGTGAGGGATGCCGGGTGCTCCTCGGCGACCTCGGCGAACAGCGACTCGAAGTCGAAGCCGACGTTGCCGTGGGCCTCGTCCCGCTTGACCTTCACGGCGGCCTCGACCGCGCCCTCGTGGATCTCCACGAGCGCCCGTCGGCTGTCGCCGAACTCGTCGAAGGCTCCGGCCTTGATGAGGGACTCGACGGTCCGCTTGTTCGCCGACGAGATCGGGATCTTCCGGAGGAAGTCGTGGAAGGACTCGAACGCGCCCTTCTCCTGGCGGGCGGCGACGATGTCGTCGACGACGTTGAAGCCGACGTTCCGGATCGCGCCCATGCCGAAGCGGATGTCGTCGCCGACGGCGGCGAAGAACCCGATGGACTCGTTGACGTCCGGCGGCATGACCTTGATGCCCATCCGGCGGCACTCGTTGAGGTACAGCGCGAGCTTGTCCCGGGCGTCGCCGACGCTGGTGAGCAGGGCGGCCATGTACTCGGCCGGGTAGTGGGCCTTCAGGTACGCGGTCCAGAACGAGACCACGCCGTACGCGGCGGAGTGCGCCTTGTTGAACGCGTAGTCCGAGAACGGCAGCAGGATGTCCCACAGCGTCTTGATCGCCGCTTCGCCGTAGCCGTTGTCGATCATGCCCTGGTGGAAGCCCGCGTACTGCTTGTCCAGCTCGGACTTCTTCTTCTTGCCCATGGCGCGGCGCAGGATGTCCGCCTGGCCGAGCGAGAAGCCGGCGACCTTCTGCGCGATCGCCATCACCTGCTCCTGGTAGATGATCAGGCCGTAGGTGCCGCCGAGGATCTCCGCGAGCGGTTCTTCGAGCTCGGGGTGGATCGGGGTGATCGCCTGCTCGCCGTTCTTGCGGAGCGCGTAGTTGGTGTGCGAGTTCGCACCCATGGGCCCCGGGCGGTACAGCGCGATGAGTGCGGAGATGTCCTCGAAGTTGTCCGGCTTCATCAGGCGGAGGAGGCCGCGCATGGGCCCGCCATCGAGCTGGAAGACGCCGAGGGTGTCGCCGCGCTGCAGCAACGCGTACGCCTCGGGGTCCTCGAGCCCCATGTGCTCGAGGTCCAGGTCGATGCCGCGGTTGGTCTTGATGTTGTCGAGGGCGTCGCTGATGATCGTGAGGTTGCGGAGCCCCAGGAAGTCCATCTTGATCAGGCCGAGCGACTCCGCTGCCGGGTAGTCGAACTGCGTGACGATCTGGCCGTCCTGCTCCCGCTTCATGATCGGGATGATGTCGATCAGCGGGTCGCTCGACATGATGACGCCGGCTGCGTGGACACCCCACTGGCGCTTCAGCCCCTCGAGGCCGAGCGCCGTGTCGAAGACCGTCTTGGCCTCCGGGTCGGTCTCGACGACGGTGCGGACGTCGACGGCTTCCTTGTAGCGCGGGTGGTCCCTGTCGAAGATCCCGGTGAGCGGGATGTCCTTGCCCATCACGGGTGGCGGCATCGCCTTGGTGAGCTTCTCGCCCATGCCGAACGGGAAGCCGAGGACGCGCGAGGAGTCCTTCAACGCCTGCTTCGCCTTGATCGTGCCGTACGTGACGATCTGCGCCACGCGTTCCGACCCGTACTTCTCGGTGACGTACTTGATCGCCTCACCACGGCGCCGGTCGTCGAAGTCGACGTCGAAGTCGGGCATCGAGACGCGGTCCGGGTTGAGGAAGCGCTCGAAGATCAGCCCGTGACGGATCGGGTCGAGGTCGGTGATGCGCATGGCGTACGCGACCATCGAGCCGGCGCCGGAACCACGGCCGGGTCCGACGCGGATGCCGTTGTTCTTCGACCAGTTGATGAAGTCCGCGACGACCAGGAAGTAGCCCGGGAACCCCATCTGGTTGATGATGCCGACCTCGTAGTCGGCGCGCTCCTGGACCTCTTGCGAGATGCCGCCCGGGTACCGGTACTCCAGCCCCTTCGCCACTTCCTTCTCGAACCAGGAGTGCTCGGTCTCGCCCTCGGGCACCGGGAACTTCGGCATGTAGTTCGCCGAGGTGTCGAACTCCACGTTGCACCGCTCGGCGATGAGCAGCGTGTTGTCGCAGGCCTCGAGGTTGTCGCGGAAGACGTGCCGCATCTGCGCCGGGGTCTTCAGGTAGAACTCGTCGGCGTCGAACTTGAAGCGGTTCGGGTCGTTCAGCGTCGACCCGGACTGCACGCAGAGCAGGGCGGCGTGCGACGTGGCGTCGTGGGCGTGCGTGTAGTGCAGGTCGTTCGTGCCCACGAGTGGGATGTCCAGGTCCTTGGCCAGTCGGATCAGGTCGCTCATGATGCGACGTTCGATCTCGAGCCCGTGGTCCATGATCTCGGCGAAGTAGTTCTCCTTGCCGAAGATGTCCCGGTAGTCGGCGGCGGCCTGGACGGCTTCGTCGTACTGCCCGAGGCGCAGCCGGGTCTGGATCTCCCCCGAGGGGCAGCCCGTCGTCGCGATGATGCCCTGGTGGTACTCCTGCAGCAGCTCGATGTCCATGCGCGGCTTGAAGTAGTAGCCCTCGAGCGACGCCTTCGACGACAGCCGGAACAGGTTGTGCATGCCGGTCGTGTTCTCGGCGAACATCGTCATGTGCGTGTACGAACCGGCACCCGACACGTCGTCGCCACCGCCGTCACCCCAGCGCACACGGGTCTTGTCGCTCCGGTGGGTCCGCGGCGTGATGTACGCCTCTGTCCCGATGATCGGTTTGACCCCGCCGGCCTTCGCGGTCTTCCAGAACTCGAAGGCGCCGAACATGTTGCCGTGGTCCGTCACCGCCACGGCCGGCATGCCCTGCGCGGCGGTCTCCGCCACGAGGTCCGAGAGCCTGGCGGCACCGTCGAGCATCGAGTACTCGCTGTGCACGTGCAGGTGGACGAAGGAGTCGGAATCCGACACGGAACCTCCGGTTCGTACGGTCTGCGGTGGGGTGTGGACAGCCTAACCGCGACCGACGACGATCCCGAGCGTGTCGCAGCACGCCCCGGCGTGGCCGCTCGTCGTCCCCGTTCCTCAGGCAGCGCGGATGCGGTCGAGCGCCTGCTGCAGGTCGTCCGGGTACGACGCCTGGAACTCGACCCAGTCCCCGGTCCGCGGGTGCGCGAAGCCGAGGCGGACCGCGTCGAGCCACTGCCGCGTGAGCCCGAGCTCCTCCGCGAGCACCGGGTCGGCACCGTACATCGTGTCGCCGACCAGTGGATGCCGGGTCGCCGCCATGTGTACACGGATCTGGTGCGTGCGCCCGGTCTCGAGGTGGACCTCGAGCAGCGTCGCGGACCGGAACGCCTCGAGGGTCGCGTAGTGCGTGACGCTCGGCTTGCCGTCCGCGGTGACCGCGAACTTCCAGTCGCTCGAGGGGTGCCGCCCGATGGGGGCGTCGATCGTGCCGGAGGTCGGGTCCGGGTGTCCCTGCGCGAGCGCGTGGTACACCTTCTCGACCGTGCGCTCCTTGAACGCCCGCTTCAGGTGCGTGTACGCCAGCTCGGTCTTCGCCACGACCATCAACCCGGAGGTGCCGACGTCGAGTCGGTGCACGATGCCGGCGCGTTCGGCGGCGCCGGACGTCGCGATCGTGAAGCCGGCGGCGGCGAGGCCTCCGGGCACGGTCGGACCGTCCCAGCCGGGCGAGGGGTGCGCGGCGACGCCGACGGGCTTGTCGACGACGACGATGTCCTCGTCGTCGTGCACGACCGACATGCCGGGCACCTCCACCGGGATGATCCGCGGGGCTTCCTTCGGGGTCCACTCGACCTCGAGCCACGCATCGGGGTGCAGGCGGTCGGACTTCTCGGCGACGACGCCGTCGACCCGCACCCCGCCCGCCGCGACGACGTCGGCCGCGAACGACCGACTGAAACCGAGGAGCTTGGCGATCGCGGCGTCGACACGCTCACCCGCGAGCCCGTCCGGGACCGGCAGCTGACGCTGCTCGCTCACGTCGCGTCGCTCACTTCGGGTCAGGGCCGAGCGGCCCGTCAGCGGACGGTCGGGAGGCGCGGCTGGTGCCCGGAGCGTCGGAGGCGGTCCCCGACTCGGGAACCGCAGCGCCGGACGCCGTGGCGTCGGGCCCCGTCGGAGCGGACCCCGCGACGTCGGTCGCGGAAGCCTCGGTCATCGCGCGCTGCTGCTTCTCGGAGACGGCCCGCGTCCCGTCGAGGTTCACCCCGAGGATCACGAGCAGCACGAAGACGACCATGCTCACGCAGATGAACGAGTCGGCCACGTTGTAGATCGCCGGCATCATCCACGGTGTCGAGATGAAGTCGACGACGTGACCGCGCCCGAAGCCGGGTTCACGGAACAGCCGGTCGGACAGGTTGCCGAGCGCCCCGCCGAGGAGCATGCCGAGCACGATGGCCCACCACATCGACCGGATGCGTCGCGCGTAGGCGGCGATCGCGACGACGACGGCGGCGGAGATCAGCGAGAAGACCCACGTCATGTTCACCGCGAAGGAGAACGCCGCACCCGGGTTCCGCACCGACAGGAACTGCAGCGCGTTGCCGAGCACGGGGACGACGACGCCCTCGGGCAGGTTCGCCACGACGAGTGCCTTGGTGACCTGGTCGAGCGTCACCACCACGACAGCGGCGAAGGCCAGTGCCGCGATCGCGCGTGCACTGACCTTCGCTCGTGGGACGGGTCGGTCCAACGTCAGTTGCCGAAGCCCTGCGCCGAGGCCGGGGCCGGCGCGAAGCCGGACTGCTCGGTGCCGGCAGACGAGTCGAGCTCGGAGAGCTGGCTCTGGATGTAGCTCTTGAGCTGCGCACGGTAGTCGCGCTCGAACGTGCGGAGCTCGTCGATCTTGCCCTCGAGCTGCGTGCGCTCCTGGTCGAGCACCGCGACGCGCTGGCGGTTCTGGTTCTCGGTGTCGGCGAGGACCTGGCGCTGCTTGGCCTCGGCCTCGGAGACCAGGCGGGCGGCCTGGGCCTGACCCTCGGCGATGAGCGCATCGCGCTTCTCGACGCCTTCGCGGACGTGCTCCTCGTGGAGACGACGAGCGAGGGTCAGGAGGTTCGTGGTGCCCTCGGTGTCCTCGTCCGGGTTCACGGTGGTGACCGGGGCGGCAGCGGCGACCGGTGCGGGCTCCGGAGCGGCGGCGACCGGGGCCGGCTCGGGCGTCGGGGTCGGCGCGGGCTCGTCGTCCTTGGCGAGCGACGGCGCGGATCCGGCCGACTCGAGGCGCTGACGCAGCTCCTCGTTCTCCTGGTTCAGGCGACGCAGCTCGGCCACGATCTCGTCGAGGAAGTCGTCGACCTCGTCCTGGTCGTAGCCCTCGCGGAACTTGGTCGGCTGGAACCGCTTGTTGACTACGTCTTCCGGCGTCAAAGCCATTGCCGTCACCTCAATAGAACTGCTGAACGTGTGGAACCGGGGGCCCTGCTGGACCGTCCGTGCTGAACGTACCAGCCGGGGTCCCGGTGCGGATGTCCCGCCAGGGCAGGACATCGATCCCGACCACCGTACACCGAGGGCGGCTCCGAACCGCGTCGGCTGCCCGCGTGGCGCGTGTCGCGACCCTGCCGGCCGGACTCCTCGACGGGGTCGGGATCAGATGAAGCGGAGTGCCAGGGACTGCACGACGACCCGCAGGATGATCACGACGAGCATCACGATCGTCCATCCGAAGTCGAGTGCGACGGGTCCGAGCCGGAGCGGCGGGAGGACACGACGTACCGCCTTGATGGGCGGGTCGGTGACCGTGTAGACGAACTCCGCCACGACCAGCAGCGCACGCTGCGGCCGCCACGAACGGTTGAACGACTGCACGATGTCGAGGATGAAACGCCCCCACATCACGAAGAAGTACAGCGTGAGGACTAAGGAGAGGATCGTGAAGATGAACACGGTTCGGCTCGCTCGTCTCGTGTGACCGGGGCCGGGCGGCACCGGTCACGGGGCGGGTGGGCCTGGGTGCCGAACGGTCGTGCGGGGGCCGGTCGGGCACCCGTACCGCGCGGGCGGCTCAGGACTGGGCGAAGAAGTTCGCCTCGATGTCGGACTCTACCTCAGCAGGCTCACCGCTCACTGCGATGTGCGCAGGCGAGAGCAGGAAGACCTTGTTCGTGACGCGCTCGATCTTGCCGTAGAGGCCGAGCGACAGGCCGCTGGCGAAGTCGATCATCCGGCGGGCGTCACCCTCGGTCATCTGCGAGAGGTTGATGATGACGGGGATGCCGTCACGGAAGCTCTCGGCGATGGACTGGGCGTCCTTGTACTCGCGCGGGTGGACGGTGAGGATCTCGTTCATTTCCTGGACCGGGGTCGCCTTCTGTGCGGTCGTGTGCGAGCGGCGGAGCGGGGTGACCTGCGCGCCGCGCTGGGAGGTGTGCTGGGGCTTTGCGGGTGCGGCGGCCGGGGCGGCAGCTGCGGGAGCGGCGGCGGCCGGAGCGGCAGCGGGCGTCGCGGCGGCCGGGGCCTCCTGCTGCGCTACCGGGGCCGGAGCCTGCTGGCGCGCCTGCGTGGGCGCGGCCTGCTGCTCGTCCTCGTAGTCGAGTTCCTCGTCGGCGAGGCCGAGGTAGACCATCGTCTTCTTCAGCGGGTTGGCCATGGTTCCTCCGGGGGTCGTGCTCGTTATTGCCCTGCGACGAGGCTATGGTGCGGCGGGGCGATTCCCGGTGATTGCGGTCCCGATCCGCAGGTGTGTCGCGCCCTCGGCGATCGCGTCGGCGTAGTCGCCGCTCATGCCGGCGGAGATGTCCGTCGCCGCGGGGTCGAGCAGGCGCACGCGCTCGGAGATCGCGCGGAGCCGGGCGAAGGCCGCGCGGGGCTCCTCGTCGAGCGGTGCCACCGCCATCACCCCGCGGAGGCGCAGGGTCCCGGTGGCCAGGACCCGCTCGGCCAGCGCATCGACGTCGTCCGGTGCGACGCCGCCGCGACCGGGGTCGTCGGTCAGGTTGACCTGCACGAACCCGTCGAGCACGCGGGGGTCCGGCTCGGCCTCGGTCGGGGCGAAGGCGTCGACGACGCTCGCCCGGTCGAGGGACTGCACCACGTGGGCGTACCGGCGGGCCTGCCGGGCCTTCTTCGACTGCAGCTGTCCGACGAAGTGCCAGGTCAGGCCGAGGTCCTCGAGTTCCGCGGCCTTGACCTGCGCCTCCTGGTGGCGGTTCTCCCCCACGTCGGTGACGCCGAGCGCGGCGAGCTGGCGGACCAGGGCGGCCGGGTGGTACTTCGTGACGACGACGAGCGTCAGGTCGTCGGCCGCACGGCCGGCGGCGCGGGCCGCGTCGACGATGCCTGACCGGACGGACGCGAGCCGGGCCTCCAGTCCGGTGTCGGACTCTGCGGACACAGGCCGAGCCTCCAGTCCGTTGTCGGATTGGAGGCTCGGCTCGCTCTGGTCCCCAGCGGTCACGATGCGATCGTGCTCACGTGGGACCGACTCACTTCAGGAAGTCGGGGACGTCGAGCTCGTCGTCGTCGTCGAAGGCCGGGTCGGCGGCGCGCTGCGCCGGCGGCTCGTGCTCCTGTGACGCCCAGGACGGGGTCGAGTGCCCGGAGTCCTCGATGCGGTTGGACGAGCCGGTGGTGACGGGCACGGTGGCGCCGGCGTCCGGGTCGACGTAGCTCGAGCGACGTTCCTGGTGCTGCTGCTGCGACGGCTCGCCACCGTCGAAGCCCGCGGCGATGACGGTGACGCGCACCTCGTCGCCCAGGGTGTCGTCGATGACCGCGCCGAAGATGATGTTCGCTTCGGGGTGCACGGCTTCCTGCACCAGGCGGGCCGCGTCGTTGATCTCGAAGATGCCGAGGTTCGAGCCGCCCTGGATCGAGAGCAGCACGCCGTGCGCACCGTCGATCGAGGCTTCGAGCAGCGGCGACGCGACGGCGAGCTCGGCCGCCTTGATCGCGCGGTCGGCACCCCTGGAGGAACCGATGCCCATGAGCGCCGAGCCGGCACCCTGCATGACGCTCTTCACGTCGGCGAAGTCGAGGTTGATCAGGCCCGGTGTCGTGATGAGGTCCGTGATGCCCTGGACACCGGCGAGGAGCACCTGGTCGGCCGTGGCGAAGGCCTCGACCATGGAGATGCCGCGGTCGGAGATCTCGAGCAGACGGTCGTTCGGCACGACGATGAGCGTGTCGACCTCGTCCTTGAGGCTCGCGACGCCGTTCTCGGCCTGCGACTGACGGCGCTTGCCCTCGAAACCGAAGGGCTTCGTGACGACGCCGATGGTCAGGGCACCGATCGACTTCGCGATGCGCGCGACGACCGGGGCACCACCGGTCCCGGTGCCACCACCTTCACCGGCGGTGACGAAGACCATGTCGGCGCCGGCGAGGGCTTCCTCGATCTCCTCGGCGTGGTCCTCGGCGGCGCGTCGGCCCACCTCGGGGTCGGCGCCGGCTCCGAGGCCGCGGGTGATCTCGCGACCCACGTCGAGCTTCACGTCGGCGTCGCTGAGGAGCAGCGCCTGCGCGTCGGTGTTGATGGCGATGAACTCGACCCCGCGGAGTCCGAGCTCGATCATGCGGTTGACGGCGTTGACACCGCCGCCGCCGACACCGACCACCTTGATGACGGCGAGGTAGTTGTGGTTCGTGGTCACGTCTGTCCGGCCTCCGGTCAAAACCCTCAACCTGTGCTTGAAGTTCAGAGTTCTAGCTGCTACGAATGGTGCTGGCCCCGACGCTACGGGTGCCGTCCTGCTGCTGACGACCCGCCACGCCGCGTGTCGCCGATCGCGGCGCAGATCGTGTCGCCGCCGCACCGGCTCGGTGCGCGGTCACCCCTGCGGGCGGATGATCCCGTTGTCCGGCGCGGACACGTCGTACTCGACCTTCGAGTCCTTGTCCCGTGCCGCATGGTCCTTCACGAGGGCGGCGAGCAACGTCGCCTTTGCCTGGGACTCGTCCGGGCTCCCCCACACCACGCTCGACCCGTCGCTCATCGTCAGCGTCACGTCGTCCGAGGTCGACGCTGCGATGCCGGACACCTGGTCGCGCACACTGGCGGGCATCGCCAGCACGACCTCGGTCATCGTGCGGAACACCGTGCTGCCGAGCGCCGCCCGACCGATGTCCGCCACCGGCATGCCGTCCGGCCGCTTCGTCGTCGACTGCACGACGATGCCGGCCGGGTCGACCAGGTCGAACGTCTTCCCGGACTGCACCGCGACGACCGGGGTCCGCTCCGTGACCGTGACGACGAGGGTGTGCGGCGGCTCCTCCTCGGTCACGTAGCTCTCGATCAGCGGGAAGCCCGCGATGCGCTGCTGCACCTCGTCGAGGTCGATGCGGGCGAGCGGCGTGCCGATCTGACCCGACAGCGCCGCACGGACCTGCGCGGCATCGACCCGGTCGGTGCCCTTCACCTCGATGGTCTGCAACGCCATCAACGGCGAGAACACCGCGACGAGGATCGACACCACGAGGACGACGACGACACCGCCCGCCGTGATCCACGCCGCGCGTCGGTGCCGGGAGCGGCGGGTGAACCGACGGACCTCGGCGCGCTCGAGCAGTCGGCGACGCTTGCGGGCGACACGGGCCTCGCGGGCGGTCTCGGCAGCGCGGACGCGGGCACCGATCGGCGTCTCGTGCGGCACGTGGGTGGACACCGGGGCGTCGATCACGTCGGTGCGGGTACCGACACCCGCACGGGAGGGACGACGCGGCTCCGTCACGTCGGCATCCGTCGCGGCGGCACCCGGCGCGCCGACACGGGTCGGCTCGTCACCGGTCAGGCGTCGGTCCAGCGGCACCGGCGCGGTCAGGCGGTCGTCCAGCGTGTGGTCGTCCTCCGTCAGGTCGACCTCCGGGAGGTCCGGCAGCAGCGCGTCGAGCCGGTCGGGGACGTCCGACGCGGGGGTGGACGCGGCCACGTCGTCGCGGGGAACCGGTGTGCGCGAGGCACGCCGGGCCTCCCGGGCACCGCTCAGCGCTGACCGGAAGCCGCCGCCGCGAGCCGGACGTCCGCCCCCGGCCGCGCCGTCACGACCATCCGGGCCGGCGGACCACTCGTCGGCCCCGCCCCGGTCGTCGAAGCCCTCGGGGCGCTTCACCGGCCTGCGGCTCCGGCGTCGTCGGAGGTCTGCAGGGCCGTGAGGACCTGCGGGATGATCCGGTACACGTCACCGCAACTCAGGGTCATGATGATGTCGCCCTCCCGGGCGACCGCAGCCGCACGGGCCGAGGCCTCGGCCCAGTCGGGCAGGTAGTCGACGCGGGCCTGGTCGGCGAAGCGCTCCTGCACCAGGGCGCCGGTGACGCCGGGCTCCGGGTCCTCACGCGCGCCGTAGACGTCGAGCACCACCGTGTGGTCCGCCAGGTCCTCGTAGACCTTCGCGAAGTCGGCTGCCATCAGCCGCGTCCGCGAGTACAGGTGCGGCTGGTGGATCGCGATGATCCGGCCCTCGCCGACCACGTCGCGGGCCGCGTGCAGGGCTGCGGCGACCTCCGTCGGGTGGTGGGCGTAGTCGTCGTACACCGAGACGCCGCGCTCGACGCCGTGCAGCTCGAACCGCCGCTCGGTGCCACCGAACGCCTCGATGCCACGGACGGCGTCGGCCGGCTCGACACCGAGGCCGACGAGCACCGCGAAGGCGCCGACCGCGTTGACGGCGTTGTGCCGACCGGGCACACGGAGGGCGATGTGGTGGCTCGCGCCGCCCCAGCGGAGGTCGACCGTCACCCCGGCGCCCTCGGTGATGCGCTCGATGCGGACGTCGGCGCCCTCGGCCTCGCCGAAGGTGACGATCTCCGGGGCATCGGGACGGGCACGGATGCCCTCGGTGACGCGGACCGCGCCGGCGTCGTCACTCGAGACGACGACACGCTCGCGGGCCTTCGCGGCGAACTCGACGAACGCGTCGATGAAGGCCTGCTCGCTGCCGTAGTGGTCCAGGTGGTCGGGGTCGACGTTCGTGATGAGTGCGATCGCGACGTCGTAGAGCAGGAACGAGCCGTCGGACTCGTCCGCCTCGACGACGAACAGCTCGCTGCTCCCCGGTGCCGAACTCGTGCCGAGCGACTGGATGACGCCGCCGTTGACGAAGCTCGGGTCCAGGCCCAGCTCGACGAGCGCGGTGACGACCATGCCCGTCGAGGTGGTCTTGCCGTGCGCGCCCGCGACCGCGACCAGGCGGTGCTCGGAGATCAGCGCGGCCAGGGCCTGCGACCGGTGCAGCACCGGCAGTCCGCGACGCTGCGCCTCGAGGAGCTCGGGGTTGTCCGGCCAGAGGGCACTGGTGACGACGATCGTGTCCGCGTCACCGACGTTCGCCGCGTCGTGACCGATCCGGACCTCGGCACCGAGCTCGCGCATCCGGCCGGTCGTCGCGGTCTCGCGGGAGTCGCTGCCGGTGACGCGGTGTCCGGCGGCCAGGAACATCCGCGCGATGCCGCTCATGCCGGACCCGCCGATGCCGACGAAGTGCACCGTGCCCAGGTCGTCCGGGATCGGCTGGGTGAGGTCCGGCTTGATGGTCATGCTTCCTCCGTGGTGCTGGTGGTGCTGCGTCGCCTGCTGGTGCGGGCGGCGCTGAGGACGAGTTCCGTCATCCGGTCGGCTCCGTCGCGGTGTCCGACACTGCCGGAGCGGACGGCCATGTCCGCGATGCCGGCACGGTCCTCCAGGATCGTCAGCAGCTGCAACGTGATCCAGTCCGGCGTGAATTCCTGGTCGGCCACGAGCACCGCTCCCCCGGCGGCGACCACGTCGCGGGCGTTGTGCCGCTGCTCGCCGTTGCCGACCGGGTACGGCACCAGGACGCTCGGCAGTCCGACCGCGGTGAGCTCGCAGACCATGCCGGCTCCGGAGCGCGAGACGACGAAGTCCGCCGCGGCGTACGCCAGGTCCATCCGGTCGCAGTACGGCAGCACGTGGTACCCGTCCAGGTCGCTCGGGCCGATGTCTGACGCGGCACCGACGACGTGCAGGATCTGCCAGCCCGCGCCGAGGATCGTCGCCGCGGCCTGGTTGACGGTGCGGTTGATGCTCCGCGCGCCCGAGGAGCCACCCGTGACGAGCAGCACCGGGCGGTCCGGGTCGAGGCCGAACTCGGCGAAGCCCGCCGCACGCTCGGCGCGACGGTCGAGCCGCTCGATCTCCCGGCGCAGGGGCATGCCGACGACCCGGGAGTGCGGCAGCCTGGTGTTCGAGAAGGTCACACCGACGTGGCTCGTCAGGACGGCGGCCATCCGGTTCGCCAGCCCCGGCTTGGCGTTCTGCTCGTGCACGACGATCGGCGTGCCGGTCCGCTTCGCCGCGACGTACGCCGGCGCCGCCGCGTACCCACCGACGCCGAGCACGACGGCGATCTCGCGCTCGCGGATGATCTGTTCGGTGCGCCGCACCGCCGACCAGAAGGCGCCCGGGAACCGCAGCGCGGCACCGTTCACCTTCCGCGGGAACGGCAGGCGCGGGATCGTCACGAGTTCGTACCCGCGTAGCGGGACGAGCCGGGACTCGAGCCCCTCGGCGGTGCCGAGGACCAGGACCTCGTCCTCCGGGGACCGCTGGGTCAGTCGATCGGCGACCGCGAGCAGCGGGTTCACGTGTCCGGCGGTCCCGCCGCCGGCGAAGAGGAAGCGGCTCACCGCAGGGCTCCGTTCCGTGTCCCGGGTTCCGGGACGGTGGTGCCGCGCACACTGCCACCGGAGCGGCTGGGCAGGTCACGGGCGAAGGACAGCACGACCCCGATGGCGACGAGCGTCATGATGAGCGCCGATCCACCGGCTGAGATGAGTGGGAGCGGCACACCGAGCACCGGCAGGAGCCCCAGCACGACCGCGATGTTGACGAGCGCCTGCCCGATCACCCAGGCGAGGACGCCGCCGGTGACGGTGCGGACGAAGGGGTCCGGCGAGAGGCGGATGACGCGGATCATGCCGATCGCCAGGACGACGAACAGGGCCAGCACGACGACCGCGCCGATCAGCCCGAGCTCCTCACCGACGATCGCGAAGATGTAGTCGTTGTCCGCCTCGGGCAGCCACGACCACTTGAGCTTCGAGTTGCCGAGACCGACGCCGAACACCCCGCCGGACGCCAGCGCCCACATGCCGTGGACGGGCTGCCAGCAGAGGTCCTGCGCCTGGTTCGAGTCGGTGCAGCCGGAGAGCCACGCGCTGATGCGCGACTGCCGCGAGCTGGAGGCCATGGTCACGACCGGCAGCATGACCGCGATCGCGACGACCCCCACCGCGAGATGTCGCAGGCGGACACCACCGACGAACAGGCTGCCGAAGACCAGGATCATCATGATCATGGCCGTGCCCTGGTCGCCGCCGACCAGGACGAGCCCGATCGAGACGGCGGTCGCGAGCCCGACGGGGATGAAGACCTCACGCCAGTCGTGCAGCTTCTCGCGCTTGCGGAACAGCACCGCGCCGATGCCGAGCACCAGGGCGAGCTTGAGGATCTCGGACGGCTGGGCGGTGAACCCGCCGATGCCGATCCAGTTCCGGTTGCCCTGGACCGAGATGCCGATCGGGCTGAACACCAGCAGCTGCAGGACGAGCCCGACACCGAGGATGCGCATCGCCCAGCGGCGCCAGAACTCGGCGGAGAGCCGGCTGACCACGAGCATCAACGGCACGCCGATGAGCGCGTACAGGCCCTGCTTCGCGAAGGCGCCGAAGAAGCCGTGCTTGTAGCGGTACTCCTCCACGCTCGACGACGACAGGACCATCACGACGCCGAAGACGACGAGGAAGAGCGTGACGCCGAGGATCGTGTAGAACGTCGTGGACTCGGCCACGAAGACGTTCTTGACGGCCACGACCGCGCCGTTCGAGCGACGGCGGGCACCGTCCACCCCGGAACTCACGCGGGCGCCGGCTGCGGCTCCCGCTGCGCCGGCACGGGCCCGGGCACTACGGCCGTTCGCCGGCAGATCCGTCGGTGTCGCCATCGGCGTCGCCTCCCAGGTGCTCGTGGACCGCTGCCGCGAAACGTTCGCCCCGGTCGGCGTAGGAACCGAACTGGTCGAAGGACGCGGCGGCCGGGGCGAGGAGGACCGTGTCGCCCGGCCTCGCGACCGATGCGGCATGCCGGACCGCCTCGGGCATGACCTGTTCAGTGTCCAGCGCTTCCACCTGCAGCACCGGGACCGTCGGCGCGTGTCGTGCGAATGCCTCCAGGACGGGGGCCCGGTCGGTGCCGATCACGACGACGCCACGGACCCCGGGCCCGAAGCGCTCCACCAGGCCGTCGATGTCGACGCCCTTGAAGAGCCCGCCGACGATCCACACCACGGAGTCGAACGCCGACAGCGAGGCGGTGGCGGCATGCGGGTTCGTCGCCTTCGAGTCGTCGACCCAGGCGATGCCGTCGGCGGTGGCGACCGACTCGGTGCGGTGGTGGTCCGCGCGGAAGGCCTGCACGGCGGAGCGGATCGCGCTCGGCGGGACGGACCCGGCGCGGGCGAGTGCCGCGGCGGCCAGCACGTTGGCGGTCATGTGCGGGCTGTCGAGCCCGGCGGTCTCGAGGTCCGCGACGGTCGCGAGTTCGAGCGCGCTGTTCCGGCGGTCCTCGCCGAAGGCACGGTCGCAGAGCACGTCCTCGACGACCCCGACGTCGCCGGGGGCCGGCACGCCGAGCGAGAAGCCGACCGCACGGCAGCCCTCGACGACGTCAGCGTCCTCCACCATGCGGCGGGTGACTTCGTCGGCGGTGTTGTAGACGCACGCCAGGACGGTCCGCTCGTAGACCTTCGCCTTCGCCGCGCGGTAGGCCTCGGCGGACCCGTGCCACTCCAGGTGGTCGTCGGCGATGTTGAGGCACGCCGAGGCGAGGGGCACGACGGCACCCGGCCCCTCGGACGCCATCGAGTGCAGCTGGTGGCTGGACAGCTCGACCACCAGGACGTCGAAACCCTCCGGGTCGCGCACCACGTCGAGCACCGGGACGCCGATGTTGCCGCAGGCGACGGCACGCAGTCCGGTGGCGGCGAACATCGCCGTGGTCAGCTGTGTGGTGGTGGTCTTGCCGTTCGTCCCGGTGATCGTCACCCACGGAGCGGCGACCGGGCCCTTCACCACCTTGTCGCGGACGCGCCAGGCGAGCTCGATGTCGCCCCAGACCGCGCCGTGCTCGTGTGCCCAGACGACGGTGGGGTTGTGCGGCGGCAGGCCCGGCGACACGACGACCAGGTCGGGTGCCTGCTCGACGAGTTCCGCGGGCACCGTGTCGAGCGGCGTCTGCACGAAGCGCGCACCGATGACGTCCAGCAGCTCGACGCTGTCGGCGGGGGCGTCGGTCGAGTAGACGACGACGTCGCTGCCGAGTTCGGCGAGGGTGTCCGCCACCGAGAACCCGGTGGTGCCGAGGCCGAGCACGGCGACCCGCAGCCCCTTCCAGCCCTCGGAGTGCCAGCTGTCGAGACCGTTCAGGCGTTCGCTCATTGGACTCGTGCGATCCATTCCAGGTAGAACAGTCCGACCCCGGCCGCGACGCAGAGCCCCGCGATGATCCAGAACCGGACGACGACGGTGACCTCGGCCCAGCCCTTGAGCTCGAAGTGGTGGTGCAGGGGGCTCATCCGGAAGATGCGCTTGCCGTGCGTGATCTTGAAGTACGCCCGCTGCAGGATGACCGAACCGGTGACGATGAAGAACAGGCCGCCGATCAGGATGAGCAGCAGCTCGGTACGGCTGAGGATCGCCAGACCGGCCAGCGCGCCGCCGAGCCCGAGGGAGCCGGTGTCGCCGAGGAAGATCTGCGCCGGCGACGTGTTGTACCAGAGGAAGCCGATCAGGCCGCCGCAGACCGCGGCCGCGACGACCGCCAGGTCGAGCGGATCCGTGACGGTGTAGCACGCGTGCTTCGTGCTCTCGTCGATCCGGGCGCCGCCACAGATCTGGTTCGACTGCCAGAACCCGATGATGACGTAGGACCCGATCGCCAGGATGCTCGACCCGGTCGCCAGGCCGTCGAGCCCGTCGGCGACGTTGACGCCGTTCGAGGTCGACACCGTGAGCAGCACGATCCACGCCAGGAACAGGATCGTGCCGATGACCGTGCCGAGCGCCATGAAGTCGAGCCACGGGACGTCCCGGATCGCCGAGATCATGGTCGACGCCGGCGGCTTGCCGCTGTCGGCCGGCACGACGAGGGCGATGGTGGCGAAGACCACACCGACGATGACCTGCCCGAGGACCTTCGCCCAGCCGCCGAGCCCGAGGCTCCGCTGGCGTCGGACCTTGAGGAAGTCGTCGACGAAGCCGACGACGCCGAGCCCGACCATGAGGAACAGGACGAGCAGCCCGGACAGCGTCAGCGGGTCCCGACCGACCAGGTGTCCGACGAAGTAGCCGAGCACCGCGCCGAGGATCAGGACGATGCCGCCCATGGTGGCGGTGCCGCGCTTGGTGTGGTGCGACTGCGGACCGTCGTCACGGATGAACTGCCCCCACCCGAGTCGGTGGAACAGCTTGATGAACAGCGGCGTGAGCAGCAGTGTGAACACCAGCGACACAGCGCCGGCGACGAGGAGCGCGATCATTCGGGGACACCTCCGAGGCGGTCGCCGAGGAACCGCAGCCCGGCCGACTTCGAGGACTTGACCAGGACGACGTCACCCGGACGCACGAGTTCCTGGAGGGCACGGACGGCGTCGTCGACGTCCTCGATGAACACGGACTCGCCGTCCCACGATCCCTCGAGGGTGGCGGCCTGGTGGATGGGCATCGCACCGCGGCCGACGACCACGAGCTGTCCGATGCCGAGCCGGACGACGAGTCGACCGATCGTGTCGTGCTCCTCCACCGAGAACTCCCCGAGCTCGGCCATCTCGCCGAGGACGGCGACGGTGCGCTCCCCCGGTCGGACGACCTGCGCGAGCGTCCGCAGTGCGGCGGCTGTCGAGTCGGGTGAGGCGTTGTAGGCGTCGTTGATCACCGTGACCCCGTCCGGGCCCTGCAGCAGCTCCATGCGCCAGCGCTCGGCACGCGTCATCGACGCGAGGGCCTCGGCACCGTCGGCGAGCGGCACACCCCAGAGGTGCGCCACCGTCAGGGCGGCGGCCGCGTTCATCGCGTGGTGCTCCCCGAGGATGGCGAGGCGGACGTCGACGGTCTCGAGGACGTCGGACGGGCCTCCCGTCAGGTCGTCGGGTGTCGGTGCGGCGTCACCGACGGGAGGCGCGGTGAGCGTGAAACGGGTGCCCTCGCGGTCCGTGGTGACCCCGCTGATGCGGTAGTCCGCCGCGGCGGACGTGCCGAAGCCGACCACCCGGGCGTCGGTGCGCCCGCGCATCCGCGCAACGCGGTCGTCGTCGACGTTGAGGAGTGCGGTCGCGGTGGCCGGGAGGTCGGTGACCATCTCGGACTTCGCGCGCTCCGTGGCCTCGATCCCGCCGAACTCGCCGGCGTGGGCGAGACCGACCTTCAGCACGACACCGACGTCGGGCTCGGCGATGCGGACGAGCTTCGCGATGTGGCCGATGCCGCTCGCGCCCATCTCGACGACCAGGAACCGGGTGCCCGTCGTGATGCGGAGCATCGAGATCGGGGCACCGACGTGGTTGTTGAACGAGCCCTCCGGCGCGACGGTCTCGCCGGCGCGGGACAGGATCGTGCGGAGCATGTTCTTCGTGCTCGTCTTGCCGTTCGAGCCGGTGATGCCGACCACTCGGAGTGACCCGCCGGCGCGGACGCGTGCAACGACCTCGTGCGCCAGGGCGGCCAGTGCGGCGTACCCGTCGGCGACGACGATCTGTGCGGTGGCGGAGTCGGCGGGCAGGTCGACGGCACGCTCGGTGACCACCAGAGCGGCACCTGCGGCGGCGGCGGCCGGCACGAAACGGTGTCCGTCGGTCTCCTCACCGAGCAGGGCGAAGAAGACGCTGCCGGGGGCGACGAGCCGCGAGTCCGTCTCCACCGAGCCGTCGACGATGGAGTCAGCGGCACCGCGGACGAGTTCGCCGTCGACCGCGGCGGCGATCTCGGCGAGGGTCAGCGCGATCATCGGGCGTCCTCCGCCGGGCCGGAGTTCGGTTCCCAGCCGGCTTCGCGGAGTGCGGCGCGGGCTTCGTCACGTGCCGAGTACGGCGTCCGGACGCCCTGGATGTCGCGGTAGTCCTGGTGGCCGGGGCCGGCCCAGAGGATCGAGTCCCCCTCGCCGACCAGCGCGACCGCGGCACGGATGGCGGCCTCGGGCGGGCTCACCTCGTGGATCTCGTGCTCCGGGTACGCGTCGCGGGCTGCGTCCACCAGGGTCTTCCGGATCGACGCGGCGTCCTCGAACCGCGGGTGGTGGTCGGTGACGACGAGGATGTCCGACCCCTCGGCGGCCACCCGGGCCATGTCCGCGCGCTTCGTCGTGTCGCGGTCACCGTCGGCGCCGAACAGCATGACGACCTTGCCGGGCGTGAACTGGCGGACCGCGGCGAGGGTGTTGAGGAAGGCGTCCGGGCTGTGCCCGAAGTCGACGTAGACGCTCGGGCCGGAGTTGCCGGAGACGCGCTCGGTGCGACCGGGCAGGTAGCACTCGATGGCGCTGACGACGGTGCCGTCCCGCTCGTCGGCGTAGGTGCGGTGGTTCGTCTCGAGCGCGTGCGCGATGGCCCCGAGCTCGAACCCGCCCTCGACGAGCATGACGATGGCGAGGGCGGCGTTGGCCGCCATGTGCCAGCCGATCAGGGGGACGCGGGTGGTGAGCTCGCGGCCCTCCGGTCCGGTCAGGCGGAACTCGGTGTAGGCGGCGTGGGCCTCGACGATGTCGACGTGCCACTCGGCCTCGACCTCGGGGTGCACGGTGATGGTGGTCACCGGGATCCGGCTGTCCTGGACGACGCGCTGACCCCAGTCGGTGTCGAGCGAGACGACACCGCGGCGGCCGTGCTCCGGCTGGAACAGCGGCAGCTTCGCCTGGAAGTACTCCTCCATGTCGGCGTAGTCGTCGAGGTGGTCGTGGCTGAGGTTCGTGAAGGCCACGACGTCGAAGACGATGCCGTCGACGCGGTGCCGGCTGAGGGCCTGGGCGCTGACCTCGACGGCGACGGCGCGGACCTCGCTCTCGCGCATCCGGGCGAGGAGGGCGTGCATCTCGCTGGCCTCGGGCGTGGTGAGCCGACTGGTGACGCTGAGCGAACCGATGTGGCGCTCGGCGGTCGAGCTCAGGCCGGTGACCAGGCCGAGCTGCTTGAGGACGCCTTCGAGGATGTACGAGGTGCTGGTCTTGCCGTTCGTCCCGGTGACGGCGAAGAGCTGCGGCAGCTCGGCCTCGTCCGGGTTCGTGCGGTACACCCACGCGGAGACGTCACCGAGCGCTGCCCGGGGGTCGTCGACGACCAGGACCGGCAGGCCGGACGGCTCGGCGACCGCCACGCCGTCGGCATCGGTCAGCACGGCGACCGCACCGCGCTCGGCGGCGTCGGCGGCGAACTCGGCGCCGTGGCGGTTCGCACCGTGGACGCCGACGAACAGGTCACCGGGCTGCACCTCGGCGGCGCTGAGGGTGACGCCGGTCGTCTCGACGCCGTCGAGCGACCCGACGACCCGGAGCCCGAAGGCGTTCGCGAGTTCGGCGACCGGCCGCGGGGTCGGGTGTTCGGGCCGGAGGACCGGGGGGATCCGTGCTGACAAGTGCTCCTTCTTCCTCACCACGTGGACGGGTCGGCCTACCAGGTCGACGGGTAGGTCCGTGCCTGTGTCGTGGAGGGGGCGACTCGGTACTTCTCGAGCACCTGGGACATGAGTGTGCGGAACGCCGGAGCCGCTCCGCTCGACCACTTGGTGGCCTGCGGCTTCGTGAACGTCACCGTGACAACATACTGGGGGTCTTCGGCGGGGGCCATTCCGGCCACCGAGATGATGCGATCCGCGCCGTAGCCCTTCGCTCCGTCGGCGACCTCGGCCGTTCCGGTCTTCGCGGCGATGTTGTAGCCGGAGATCGGCTTCATGCCGACGAGGGTGCCGCCGGTCACCACGCTCTGCAGCATGTCGACCGTCTGGGTCGCGGCGGCGGCCGACACGACACGCTTGCCCTGCACGTCGGGCGCGTCGATGGTCGTGCCGTCCTCGGTCTGGCAGCCCTTCACCATGTGCAGCGGGATCCGCACACCCTGGTTCGCGAGGGTCTGGTAGATGCTCGAGACCTGCATGGCCGTGGTCGAGATGCCCTGGCCGAACATCGAGTTGATGTCGGTCTGCTTGTCCCACTGCGGGCTCGCGCCGTAGTTCATGGTGGGCTGGCCCGGGTAGTCGATCGCCGGCTCGGGCTCGAACAGGCCGAACTCGCGCATCACGTCGTACCGCTGCTGTGTCGTCAGCTTCGAGCCGAGTTCCGTGATGCCGACGTTCGAGGAGTCCCGGAGGATGCCGGTGAGCGTGAGGTTCTCGGTGGGGTGGAGCTCGGAGTCGTGGATGGTGCCGCCCCAGGGGAACGTCCGGGAGTACGGCACGACGGCCTGGGTCGTCGGGCTCGCCAGCCCCTTGTCGATGAGGGCGGCGGCGATCGCGGCCTTGATCGTCGAACCGGGCTCGTAGGCGGCGGTCAGGGCTCGGGAGCCGTAGGCGCCCGGGTCCTTCGTCGCGTCGACGTCGTTCGGGTCGACCGTCGGGTAGTCCGCGACGGCCAGGACCTCGCCGGTCTTGGCGTTCACCACGGTGGCGGTGGCGGACTCGGCCCTGAGCTGCTGCGCGGCGTCGGCGATGTCCTGCGACGCCATGTACTGCAGGTCGCTGTCGATCGTGGTGACGAGCGTGCCGCCGTCCTTCGCGCGCTTCTGGGTCACGGTGCTGCCGGGCAGCTGCACGCCGTCCTCACCGCGCTCGTACGTCTCGGAGCCGTTCGTCCCGGCAAGGCACTTCTGGTACGCCAACTCGAGGCCGGCCTGGGCACCGTCGGTCCCCATGAAGCCCGTCACGTTGCCGGTGGCTGCGCCGGTGGGGTAGGACCGTGCGGCCTGCTGCTCCGGGTAGAGCCACGGCACCTGCAGGGCGCGGACGGCCTCGTAGTGCGCGACGTCGATCCCCTTGACCAGGTAGGCGAAGTCGGACTTCGGGTCGGCGGCGATGTTCGCCTGCATCGCGGCGACGTCGCCGCCGGAGGCCTTCGCGATCGCGCTGAGCGCCTGGTCGACCGAGATCTCCTTGACGCGGGTCCCGCCGAGCTTGCCGTCGAAGGGCTTCACCAGTCGCGGCGACGTCGTGATGTTGTACCGGACCACGCTCTCGGCCAGGGCCGTGCCGTCACGGTCGACGATCGTGCCGCGGGTGCCGTAGAGCGTCACCGGGATGCTGCGCTTCGACTCGGCGGCCTTCGACAGCTCGTCGGCCTGGACCACCTGGATGTCGACCAGTCGGACCACGAACACCGCGACGAGCGCGATCACGGCGATCATCACGACGCTGTAGCGCAGTCGTCGGTTGCGGAGCGTCTTCGTCACGAGCGGCCTTCCCGGGGTGGTGCTGAGCCCTCGGTCACCGGGTCGTGGGTGCCTGGAGCTGGTTCGCGTCGGACTCTACGGAGGACTTCGTCGAACCCTGGTCCGACGCGCTGGATGCCCCGGCCTTCCCAGTGTCGGCAGGTGCCGTCGCGGCCGGTGCGGCGGAGGCCGGTGCGGCGGAGGCCGGCGCACCGGCGGCCGGCGCACCGGCGGCCGGAGCAGCCGTGCTGTTCTCCTTGCTCGTCGCGGTGTCGCCCGGCTTCGCGGCGAGCGGGACGTCGCCGAGCAGGGAGTTCGGGACCTGGTTCGCGGTGTTGCCCGTCGCCTCTTCCGGTGTCGCGGGCGTCGGCGTGCCGTAGACGGTGCCGGTCTTCGGGTCGAGGTACACCGGCGTCGAGTTCGCGATCATGCCGAGGGCCTGCGCGTTGCGGGCCAGGTTCTGCGGCGACTCGAGCACCTTGAGCCCCTCGGACAGGGACGCCTGGGTGCGCGTGAGACCGGTCTGCTCGGTCTTCAACGAGCTGAGCGTGTAGGCGCCCTGGCTGAGCCCCATGCTGATGCCGAGCTGGGCCAGGAGCAGCAGCCCGAGCGCCGCGATCGCGACGATGGCGTAGGCCACCCGCGGTCGGGCACGGCGCTGCGCCCTGGTCGGGGTGACCTCGACGAGCTCCGGGCGCTTCCGCTCGGGTCGGCCGTGGTCCGGACGCGGCGCGCGCGACGGGGCGACGGCAGGGTCGACGAGTGCGAGGTTCGTGCTCATGTCACTTCCGGATCCGCTCGGCCGCGCGCAGGCGCACGGGGGTAGCTCGGGGGTTGGCGGCGCGCTCGGCCTCGTCGGCCTGCTCGGCGCCCTTGACGACCAGGGCGAAGGTCGGTGCGTGCTCGGGGAGCTCCACCGGCAGGTCCGCCGGGGCGCTCGAGGTGGTCCGTTCGACGAGGGCGCGCTTCACGATGCGGTCCTCGAGCGACTGGTACGACTCGACGACCAGGCGGCCGCCGACCCGGATGCGGTCGAGCGCGGCGGGGATCGCCCGCTCGAGGACGCTGAGTTCGGTGTTGACCTCGATCCGGAGCGCCTGGAAGACCCGTTTCGCCGGGTGCCCCTGCCGCTGGATCGCGACCGGGGTGGCGTCGTGGAGCACCTGGACGAGGTCGCCGGACATCGTGAACGGCTGCTCCGCCCGGCGTTCGACGATCGCCTTCGCGTACCGGCCGGCGAGCTTCTCCTCGCCGTAGCGCTGGAAGATCCGGCGCAGTTCGCGCTCGTCGTAGTCGGCGAGGACCTCGGCGGCGGTGATGCCCTGCGTCCGGTCCATGCGCATGTCGAGCGGGGCGTCCTGGCTGTAGGCGAAGCCGCGCTCAGCACGGTCGAGCTGCAGCGACGAGACGCCGAGGTCGAAGAGCACACCGTCGACCGCGTCGATGCCGAGGCCGTCGAGCGCCTCCGGCAGTTCGTCGTACACGGTGTGCACGAGGTGCACGCGGTCGCCGAAGCGGGCGAGCCGCTCCCCCGCGATGCCGAGGGCGTCCGTGTCGCGGTCGAGCCCGACGAGCGTCAGCTCCGGGAAGCGCTCGAGCAGGCCCGCCGAGTGCCCGCCCATGCCGAGCGTCGCGTCGACGACGACCTTGCCCGGGCCGTCGAGCGTCGGCGTGAAGAGGTCGACGATCCGCTCGAGCATCACGGGGGTGTGCGGGAACTTCTCCGGTGCTGCCATGTGCGCCCCTGGACTCCTGGGCCGTGGGTCCGGATCCCCATCCATGCGACCTGACACCGGGGAAGGTGTGTCAGGGCGGACGGCTGGGAGTCTCGATCCACGGATCAGAAGATCCCCGGGATCACCTCCTCGTCGTTCTCGGCGAAGGCCTCTTCGGTCTCCGCGTAGTAGGCCTCCCACGCACTGGTCGACCAGATCTCGGCGCGGTCACCGCTGCCGATGACCGTCAGGTCCCGCTCGAGCCCCGCGTACTCGCGGAGGTTCTGCGGGATCGTGACGCGGTTCTGCTTGTCGGGCTGTTCGGCGCTCGCTCCGGAGAGGAACAAGCGCATGTAGTCACGGGTCCGCTTCGACGTCATCGGCGCCTGGCGGATCCGTTCGTGGAGTTCCTCGAAGGTCCTGGCGCTGAAGACGACCACGCACCGTTCCTGGCCACGGGTCATGACGAGACCGCCGGAGAGTTCGTCCCGGAACTTGGCGGGCAGGATCACGCGACCCTTCTCGTCGAGCTTCGGGGCATGGGTACCGAGCAGCACTCGGGGCCTCCCCTCAGCTCCACCGGTCTTCGTCTCGCCCCACGGTACTCCACTTCCCTCCACTTCGCTGCTCCAGCGCACCACTCTCAGCCTCCGGCACCCCTTCTGGGGGCACTCACGGACCGACAGATGCCGCTCGATCCGCGCAACCACGGGCCTCCCGTCCGAGTGGAGCGCAGTGGAGGGATCCGGGCGCGCAGAACACCGGTGTTCGTCCATCACGCCGCGTCATGCGGCGGCGCCGAACCCGGACACCGGTGTCGTGCAGTCAGGAAGGTCCGCGCCGGGCACGAAAAAACGGGGCCGGCCTGGGAAGGCCGACCCCGTGGAGGAATGTGGAGGAACTAGTCCTGCTGGTTGCGCTTGTCCCAGCGCTCGTTCATCCGGTCGATGAAGGAGCCGCCGGAGGATCCGCGAGCCGGTCGTGCTCCGGTCCGGGCGGAGCGCGCGGACGCCGACGCGGCACGCGCCGGACGGGCCGTCGGGGTCCGACCACCCGGGCGGAGGGCGAAGAGCACCCCGGCCAGCATCACGACGAAACCGAGCACACCGATCAGGGGCTGCTTGATGACGAGCCCGAGGACGATCACACCGACGCCGACGAGACCGATCAGGACACCGATCGTGATCGCGGTGTACGTCGGACGGCCCTGGCGGCGGGTGACGCGCGCCACGAAGTCGGAGTCGTTCTGGTAGAGGCTCCGCTCCATCTCTTCGAGGAGGCGCTGCTCTTGCTCCGAGAGTGGCATCTTGGTTCCCTCTGGTTCCTGGGATCGACGCGGTGGAAGGGGTGGATCGATCTTACGACCGGACCACCCACTAAGGTAAGGACCGTGGCTGAGAGTACGCGATTAGTGGACCTCGTCTCGGCGCGGATCGATCGGGCTCTCGACGAGCAGCGCGACCGCCTCGCGGCGATCAGTCCCGACCTGGTCTCCTTCGACACGTTCGCCCGTGACCTGCTGTCCGGCGGCAAACGGTTCCGGGCGCTGTTCTGCTACTGGGGTTGGCAGTCCGTGGCGGGCCGTTCGGGCTCGTTCGACCCACTGTCGGAAGGCGCCCGACAGACCACGGCCGAGGCGATCGTCACCGCCGCCGCCGCACTCGAGGTCTTCCACGCCGCAGCCCTGGTGCACGACGACATCATGGACCGTTCGGACACCCGTCGCGGGCGTCCGGCAGCGCACCGCCGTTTCGAGTCGCAGCACGCCGACTCCGGCTGGGTGGGCGACCGCGCGCTCTACGGCACGAACGCCGCACTGCTCCTCGGCGACATGCTGCTCTCGCTCAGCGACTCCCTCTTCGACGAGGCCCTCGCGCTGCTCGACCCGGTGCGCGCGCGGATCGTCCGCCAGGAGTTCCACACGATGCGGCTCGAGGTGACCGCGGGTCAGTACCTCGACATCCACGAGGAGACCGCCTGGCCGACGGTCGACGACGCCGAACAGCTCGTCCGGGCGCAGCGGGTGATCGTCTTCAAGTCCGCGAAGTACTCGGTCGAGGCACCGCTGCTCATCGGCGCGCTCATCGCGGGCGCCAGCGAGAGCCAGCTCGACGGCCTCCGGTCGTTCGGACTCCCCCTCGGCGTGGCGTACCAGCTGCGAGACGACATGCTCGGCGTGTTCGGAGACCCCGAGGTCACGGGCAAGCCCGCCGGCGACGACCTCCGCGAGGGCAAGCGCACCGTGCTCGTCGCGACCGCCCGCAAGTCCCTCCCGGTCGGTGCCCGCCAGCTGCTCGACGAGCTGCTCGGCGACCCGGACCTCGACGACGACCAGGTGCAGATGCTCCGCGCGACCCTCACCGACTCCGGCGCGGTCAGTGCGGTCGAACGCTCGATCGAGCGGCACGTCCAGCGGGCGAAGGCCGCGCTCGACGCGTCGCCGCTGACCCCGTCGGCCCGCGAACAGCTCGCCTCGCTCGCGGACACGGTCAGCCGCCGCTCCGCCTGATCCGGCTCGACCTTGATCCGGCGCGACCCCGTACAGACGGGAGGCCCGACACCAGCTGGTGTCGGGCCTCCCGTCCGTCGGTCGGTCGCGTCGGCCGGTGCTACAGCAGCGACTGCGCGGCGCGCCGGACCTCGGCCTTGCGGTTCGCACGGAGCGCGGCGATCGGTGTCGTCCCCATCGCGTCGTCCTCGGTGAGCATCCACCGGACGGCCTCGTCATCGGTGAGCCCGTTGTCGCCGAGGACGATCAGGGTGCCGCGCAGCGAGGGCAGCGGTTCGGTGTCGTCGAGGAACTCGCTCGGGACGCGCAGGACGCCGTCCACGCGGGCGGGCAGCAGGGTCCGCTCCTCGAACAGGCGATGGACGCGGCCGGGGCTCACCCCCAGCAGCTCGACCAGGTCGGGCACGGTCAGCCAGCGTTCGGACAGGGCGTCGTCTCCGGGAAGGGCAGCACTCACGGGTCCCATCGTGCCAGAGCCGGGCGGACCCGCGCAGCACCCGGGGGGCGCGAGCCCGTCGAGCACGCCCGATCCGGCTCGATCGAGTCACACCAGTCACAGAAGTCACAGAAGTCACATGAGTCACGAGCACAACTTCCGGCGCTCTGGTTGACTTGGGAATCACAGCATGTCAGCGTGTGGTCACCTGGGTGCGCCGTGTGTGCACACACGGCCGACAGACCAACCCCGTACCGACGACGTGCGCCAGACAGGAGAACGACCGTGGACAGGGACACGACCCCCGACGAGGCAGCCCGACGCCTCCGTTCGTCGCGCTTCGCGACGATGCCGATCGTCCTCGCCGGCACGATCGCGGTGACCGCCGGACTGACCGGACCGATCGCCCACCTCGAGCAGCGCCACGACGACGAGTCCGGTCGCCGGCACGTCGACGAGGACCGGGACCTCGGCTCCGGGCCGGTCTTCGCCACCGCGGTCGCCCGCCAGCAGAAGCCGGTGGTCACCACCGTCGCCGCCACGCGCTCCGCGGCCCCCACGACCTACACCGTGCGCCAGGGGGACACCGTCTCCGGCATCGCCGCACGGTACGGCCTGTCGGCGCAGGAGATCCTGGTCCGCAACGGCCTCGGCTGGAACACGATCATCCACGCCGGACAGACCCTCCGGCTCGCCTCGACCCCGGTCGGCGGAGCGGTCACGTCGACCGCCACGACCGCGAGCTACCACGTCAAGCAGGGCGACACCGTCTCCGGCATCGCGGCGAAGGTCGGCGTCTCGACCGCCGCGCTCCTCACCGCCAACGAGCTCTCGCAGCGCAGCGTGATCTACCCCGGTCAGTCCCTGCGCGTGCCGGCCGGACGGTCGAGTGCCACGAAGACCGCCACGACCGCCGGGCCGTCGGCACCCAGTGCCGCGCCCACCACGACCGCCACCGTGCGTCGCGCTGGCTCGGTCACCATCGGCAACGGCGACACCATCGTCTCGGTCGCCACCACGCACGGGGTCTCGGTCGCGTCGCTCCTCGCGGCGAACGGCCTGACCTACACGAGCACGATCTACGCCGGCAGCACGCTCGTCCTGCCCTCGAGCGGCCCGTCGCTCTCCACGGAGCAGCGCACCAACGCCGCCACGATCGTCCGCGTCGGCCGCTCACTCGGCGTCTCGGACCGGGGCCTCGTCATCGCGCTGGCCACCGCGATGCAGGAGTCGAACCTCCGGAACCTCGCACACGGCGACCGGGACTCCGTCGGTCTGTTCCAGCAGCGTCCGAGCCAGGGTTGGGGCACGCCGGGTCAGCTCCAGGACACCGTGTACGCGTCCGAGCTCTTCTTCGGCGGCTCGCGCAACCCGAACCCCGGCGTCACCGCCGGTCTGCTCGACATCCCGGGCTGGTCGTCGATGAGCGTGACCGAGGCGGCGCAGGCCGTCCAGCGGTCCGCGTACCCGAAGGCCTACGCCCAGTGGGAGCAGTCGGCCCACGCCTGGCTCCGCTCGCTCTGACCTCCGGTCGATCCGCAGCGCCGGGTCATCCCTCCGGTCGAGATCGTGTAACGACCGGTGCGCCGGTGCCGGTCCTCCCCGTCCGGATTCGTAGAATGCCGCAGATGACCACGAACGCCGCCACGGACCCGATGATCGGTCGCATGATCGATCAGCGGTACCGCGTCCGCTCCCGCATCGCGCGCGGCGGCATGGCGACCGTGTACCTGGCGACCGACGTCCGGCTGGAGCGCCGGGTCGCGGTGAAGATCATGCACGGGCACCTGGCGGACGACCAGGCCTTTCGTGAGCGCTTCATCCAGGAGGCCCGCTCCGCCGCCCGCCTGTCCCACCCGAACCTCGTCGGCGTCTACGACCAGGGCGCCGAGGACGACTGCGTCTACATCGTCATGGAGTACATCCCGGGCATCACGCTCCGGGACCTGCTGCACGAACACCGCGCGCTGACACCCGAGCAGGCGACGGACATCCTCCGCGCCGTGCTCGCCGGCCTGGCCTCGGCCCACCGCGCCGGCATCGTGCACCGCGACCTCAAGCCGGAGAACGTCCTGCTCGCCGACGACGGGCGCATCAAGCTCGGCGACTTCGGGCTGGCCCGAGCCACCACCGCGAACACCGCGACCGGCGCCGCACTGCTCGGCACGATCGCGTACCTCTCCCCCGAGCTCGTCACCCGCGGCGCCGCCGACTCGCGCAGCGACATCTACGCGCTCGGCATCATGCTCTACGAGATGCTCACCGGCGAGCAGCCCTACAAGGGCGAGCAGCCGATGCAGATCGCGTACCAGCACGCGAACGACACGGTCCCCGCGCCGAGTGCGGCACGGCCGGGTGTCCCCGCCGAGCTCGACGACCTCGTCCTGTGGGCCACCGCCCGGGACCCGCGAGACCGTCCCCTCGACGCCCGCGAGATGCTCGACCACATGGCCGGCGCACAGCAGCGCGCGACCGGGCAGTACCGGACCGCCGTGCTCCGCCCCGAGAACGCGACCGCGATCCTCCCGTCCGGTGGCAGTCCCGGAGCCGCGGCCTTCGGGGACGACGTCGAGGACGCCAGCGAGCACGACACCACGGTCCTGGACCGTCGGGGCACGCAGGAGACGCTGGCGCGCCCCCGCAACCGCAACACACCCGGGCCGCGACGCACCGGCGCGGTGACCGCGACCCTGTCGCCGGCCGGACAGCGCCTGGCCGACAAGTCCGCCAAGCGGCGGAAGCGCGGCTGGATCGCGCTGGTCATCGTGCTCGTCCTGGCCGTCGTCGGCGCCGGGATCGCCGCCTGGTACGGCCCCGGACCGGGTGGCAACGTCCGGATCCCCGCCGTCGCGGGCAAGACGGTCTCGCAGGTCCGCCAGGCGCTCGTGTCGAACGGTCTCCGTGCCGCCGAGGCCACCACGAGCCGTCCCGACCTGCAGGTCGCCGCCGGCCTGGTCACCGCGACCCAGCCGCCCGCCGAGCGCGCGGTCCGGAAGGGCACCGCGATCCGCATCGTCGTGTCGAGCGGTCCGCGGATGATCAGCCTGCCGACGATCGTCGGGCAGTCCGTCTCCACCGCCCGCGCGGCGCTGGACGACGACTTCGACCTCCAGGACCCGCAGTACCGGTTCTCAGCCGACGTCCCCGCCGACACCGTGATCGCCGCGACCGGACGCGACAGCTCGGGCGCGGTCGACCTCACCACCGTCGAGCAGTACCCGGAGCGCGGCCCGGTCACGCTCACCGTCTCGCTCGGCGCGGTCCCGGACGTCACCGGCGAGACCGTCGCCGACGCGACCGCCACGCTGCAGGGCGTCGGCCTGGTGCTCGGCAGCCAGACCCAGCAGTTCAGTGAGACGGCACCGGCCGGCCAGGTCGTCTCCGCCGCCCCCGCCGACGACCCCGTCGTCAAGGGCACGGCCATCGACGTCGTCGTGTCGAAGGGGCCCGCTCCGATCACGATGCCGAGGGGCCTCGAGGGGAAGACCATCGACGAGGCCACCGCGACCCTGCAGGCGCTCGGGCTGGAGGTCAGCTACCCGGACTGCACGAACATCCTCTGCGGGTTCTACGACTGGAAGAGCAAGCTGCCGGTCACGTCCACGAACCCGGGCACCGGGGCCACGGTCCACAAGGGCGACACGATCGCCCTCTCCTACGACCAGTAGGGCCTGCTGCGCGTCGCGGCCCGACGACGGACGGGAGGCCCGACACCGGACCGGTGTCGGGCCTCCCGTCCTGCAGGCGGTCCAGCGGTCAGCTGCGGGTGACCGACGGGTGCGCGCGGAGCTCCTCGGCCACCAGGAAGGCGAGCTCGAGGGACTGCATGTGGTTCAGCCGCGGGTCGCAGAGCGACTCGTAGCGTGTGGCCAGGGTGGCCTCGTCGATGTGCTCCGAGCCGCCGAGGCACTCGGTGACGTCGTCGCCCGTGAGCTCGACGTGCATGCCGCCCGGGTACGTGCCGACCGCGCGGTGGACCTCGAAGAAGCCGAGGACCTCGTCCACGACGTCGTCGAAACGGCGGGTCTTGTAGCCGTTCGGGGTCGTCAGGCCGTTGCCGTGCATCGGGTCCGTGACCCACAGCGGCGTGGCGTCCATGCCCTTCACCGCTTCGAGCAGCTTGGGCAGCTCGTCGCGGATCCTGCCGGCTCCCATGCGCGTGATGAAGGTGAGGCGGCCCGGCTCGCGCTCGGGGTCGAGCTTCTCGATGAGGGCTTCCATGTCGGCGACCGTCGTGGTCGGGCCGAGCTTCACGCCGATCGGGTTCCGCACGCGGGACAGGAAGTCGACGTGGGCACCGTCGAGGTCACGGGTGCGCTCCCCGATCCAGATGAAGTGGCCGGACGTGTCGTAGGGCTGGCCGGAGCGCGAGTCGATCCGGGTCATCGGGCGCTCGTAGTCCATGAGCAGGCCCTCGTGCGAGGCGTAGAACTCGACGTGCTTGAGCGCTTCGAAGTCGGCACCGCACGCGGCCATGAACTGGATCGCGCGGTCGATCTCGGCGGCCAGGTTCTCGTAGCGGGCGTTCGCCGGGTTGGCGGCGAAGCCCTTGTTCCACGAGTGCACCTGCCGCAGGTCCGCGAAGCCGCCCTGGGTGAACGCGCGCACCAGGTTCAGGGTCGACGCGGCCGTGTGGTAGCCCTGCACCAGTCGACGCGGGTCCGCCTGGCGGGACTCCGGCGTGAAGTCGTAGCCGTTGACGATGTCGCCGCGGTACGCCGGCAGTGTGACGTCCCCGCGGGTCTCGAGGTCGCTCGACCGGGGCTTGGCGAACTGGCCCGCCATCCGGCCCATCTTGATGACCGGGGTCGACGCACCGTAGGTGAGGACGACCGCCATCTGCAGGATCGTCTTGACGCGGTCGCGGATCGAGTCGGCGGTGGCACCGGCAAACGTCTCGGCGCAGTCACCGCCCTGCAGCAGGAACGCCCGACCGGACGCTGCGGCAGCCAGGCGGTCGCGGAGCTGGTCGACCTCGCCCGCGAAGACGAGCGGCGGCAGCGTGGCGATCTCGGCCGAAGCGGCTTCGGCGGCCGCAGGGTCCGGCCACGTCGGCTGCTGCTTGATCGGGAGCGTGCGCCAGTGGTCGAGGCCCGCGATCAGGTCCGGATCCTGCAGGGTGAGGGAGTCGATCGACTCGGACAAGGCTGCACCTCGGTGTTCTGGTTCACGCACGGCCGTCGGCGGTCCGACGGCGTCCCGACGGATGCGGGACCGTCCGAGCCTACCGTCCGGCGGTGGTACGACGCTCGCGCATGACGCTCTCGCGGGCCGTGGTGGCCCGCTCCTTGACGCTCGTCGCGTAGACGTCCTCGTACTCCTGCCGGCTCAGCCCGCGGAGCTCGTGCATGATCTCGTCCGTGACGCTCCGCAGGATGAAGCGGTCGGTCTCCAGTCCCTCGAAGCGCGAGAAGTCGAGCGGCTTGCCGAAGACGACGCCGACCCGCTTGAACTTCGGGAACTTCTGGCCGATCTGCTGGACCTCGCGCGTGCCGACCATGGCGACGGGGACCACCACGACCCGGCCTTCCAGGACCATCCGGGCGATGCCGGTGCGGCCTCGGTAGAGCTTGCCGTCCGGGCTGCGGGTGCCCTCGGGGTAGATGCCGAGCTGCTCGCCGCGGGCCAGGACCTGCAGGCCGGTGCGGAGCGAGGCCTCGGACGCCTTGCCGCCGGAACGGTCGATCGGCAGCTGTCCGATCGCGTTGAAGAACGTCTTCGTCGCCCAGCCCTTGAGGCCGCGGCCGGTGAAGTAGTCGCTCTTCGCCAGGAACGACATCCGGCGGTCGAGCACGGCCGGCAGGATCACCGAGTCGATGAACGACACGTGGTTCGACGCGAAGATGACCGGGCCGGAGGCCGGGACGTTCTCCCGTCCGATCACCCACGGCCGGAACAGGGTCAGGATGAGTGGGCCGAGCACGAAGTTCTTCAGCAGCCAGTAGAGCATCGTCGACTCCGTCGGGTGGGGGTGTCAGGCCGTTCGGGCGTGGATGCGGGCGAGGTCGGCAGCACCGACGACGCCGGCGTCGTTGACGAGCTCGGCGATCACGAAGTCCGGCTCCGGGTGGTAGCCCCGGGCCGGCAGGTTGTTGAGGTACGCCTGCTTGATCGGTTCGAGCAGCCGGTCCCCCGCGCTCGCGACACCGCCGCCGAAGACGAACAGCTGCGGGTCGAGCACGGCCGACAGCGACGCGCAGGCCTCGCCGAGGTGTCGGCCGAGACGCCGGAGGGCCGCGAGGGCGCCCGGGTCGTCGGCGAGGATGAGCTCCCCCACGACGGCGCCGTCGAGGTGCCCGCCGTTGGCGTCGCGCGCTTCGGCCAGGGCGACACCGATGCCGCCGGCGTCCGCGACGTCGTTCGCCATCCGCTGCAGGGCGCGGCCGGAGCCGTACTGCTCGATGCAGCCGCGGGCACCGCAGCCGCAGGGCAGGCCGTTCGGGACGATCCGCAGGTGGCCGATCTCGCCGCCGGTGCCGAAGCCACCGCGGAACAGCCGGTCCTCCGTCACGATCGCGCCGCCGACACCGGTGCCGATGGTGAGCATGGTCATGTCGGACACGAGCCGTCCGGCGCCGAAGCGGAACTCGGCCCATCCGGCGGCGTTCGCGTCGTTGTCGACGGTGATGTGCAGGTCGCCCAGACGCTCCTGGAGCTTCTGGCGCAGCGGCTCGTTCCGCCAGCGGATGTTCGGCGTGTAGTACACGATCGACTGCGAGGCGTCGATGAAGCCCGGGGCAGCGACCCCCACCGCACCGACCTGGTGCTGGAGTCTGAGGCGCTCGACCATCGACACGACGTCGTCGAGCATGGCGACCGGGTCCGCAGCGTTCGTGGCGACGCGGTCCTCGGCGAGGATCTCGCCGAGCTCCGTGACGACCGCTCCCGCGATCTTGGTGCCCCCGATGTCGATTCCGATGGCATGCACGAACACGGAGCCTACCGGTTCGGCGGCGACTCACCGAACGTCCCGGCAGGCGTCCTATGCTGAACGGGAGCCGTCTCGAAGATGAGCGGACTCACATCGAACGGGACAACGAGGGAGTTGCCGTGACCGATCAGCGTGCCGACCGCACGACGTCCACCAGCACGGGCGGAGCGCCCGCCGCGCACGAGGCAGTACCGGCCGGTGACACCGGCCCGGTCGCCCCCGACCACGGCTCCGCCGCCCGCCTGCTGTCCGACCGCGCACGGCTCACCCCCGCGCGACCGATCCTGGCCGAGCGCACCGGTGACACGTGGACCGGCATCGCCGCCGCGGACGTCCTGGCCCGGGTCCGCGCCATCGCGAAGGGCTTCGTCGCCGCCGGTCTGCAGCCCGGGGCGCACGTCGCGATCCTCTCCCGCACACGCATGGAGTGGACACTCGTCGACTTCGCGGTGTGGACCGCGGGCCTGGTGTCCGTGCCCGTCTACGAGACGAGTTCCCCGGACCAGATCCGCCACATCCTGTCGGACTCCGAGTCCGTGGCGATCGTCGTCGAGAAGGAGGAGCACGCGCGCCGTGTCGCCGGCATCGCGCCCGACCTGCCCCACCTCGGGCAGCACTGGACCATCGACGGCGGTGGCCTGGACGACCTGGCGCGTTTGGGTGAGGAGATCGCCGACGACGAGCTCGACGCCCGCACCGCCGCCGTCTCCGGCCGCGATGACGCCACCATCATCTACACCTCGGGCACCACGGGCCGGCCGAAGGGGTGCGTGCTGCGCCACGACAACTTCACCGCCACGGTGGAGGGCTCGACAGAGGCGATGTCCGAGATCGTCGCCGGGGACGCCTCCACGCTGTTGTTCATCCCGATGGCCCACGTGTTCGCACGGTTCATCGCCGCGATGTCGGTCTCGGCGGGCGTCCTGGTCGGCCACGAGCCGGACACGAAGGACCTCATGCGGGCGGTGTCCACCTTCAAGCCGACCTTCCTGCTGGCGGTCCCCCGGGTGTTCGAGAAGATCTACAACTCGGCCGAGCAGAAGGCCGACCTCGGCGGCAAGGGGCGCGTCTTCCGCGCCGCCGCCGCCACCGCCGTCGCGCACTCCGAGGCCGTGGGCGCCGGACGGGTCCCGCTCGGGCTCGCCCTGCGGTTCCGGCTGTTCGACCGGCTCGTCTACAGCAAGCTCCGCGACGCGATCGGCGGCCGTGTCCGGTACGCCATCAGCGGTTCCGCGCCGCTCTCCCCGCGGCTGTCGCACTTCTTCCGCTCGATCGGCGTGCACATCCTCGAGGGCTACGGGCTCACCGAGACGACCGCCCCCGCGACGGTGAACCGGGCGACCGAGCTCCGGATCGGGTCGGTCGGCCGGGCACTGCCGGGCGTCGAGGTCCGGATCGCGGACGACCAGGAGATCCTGATCCGCGGTGTCGACGTCTTCGATCGCTACTGGAAGAACCCGGACGCCACCGCTGCCGCCTTCCGCGACGGCTGGTTCCGCACCGGCGACCTCGGTCGGCTCGACGGCGACGGGATCCTGTCCGTCACCGGCCGCGCCAAGGAGCTCATCGTCACCGCGAGCGGCAAGAACGTCGCGCCGGCCCCGCTCGAGGACGCGATCCGCGAGCACCCGATCGTCGGCCAGGTCGTCGTCGTCGGCGAGGGCAAGCCCTTCGTCGCCGCGCTCGTCACGCTGGACCGCGAGATGCTCCCCGGCTGGTGTGAGGCGCGCGGCATCTCCCCGGCGCTCAGCCCCCAGCAGGCGGCGCACGACGAGCGGGTGCAGCAGGCCGTCCAGGAGGCCGTGGACACCGCGAACGGACGGGTGTCCCGTGCCGAGTCGGTCCGGTCCTTCTCGGTCGTCGACGCGGACCTGACGGAGGCCTCCGGACACCTCACACCGAAGCTCACGATCAAGCGTTCGGTCGTCCTCCGGGACTTCGCCGCGGACATCGAGTACATCTACTCGGGCTCGAAGGTGCAGACCACGGCGACGCCGGTGGTGCAGTCGCGACGACGGCACTGAGCCTCTGGCATCGAGCGACCGGCACCGGCCGGACAGCCTGGAGGCCCGCCACCCGTCCGTCGGACGGGTGGCGGGCCTCCAGTGCGTGGCCGGTGCGGCCGGTGGCTGACGGACCGACGTCGCGGTCGGACCGACGTGGCGGTCGGACCGATCAGGCCTGCGGGGCCTCGGGGGCGTCGATCGGGTCGAGGACCGCGGTCGATGCGGTGCTCGTCGAGACCTGCTCGGGGCGGCGGTTGGTGCGGGTGCGGTGCGAGCTGAGCTCGTCGTTCTGGAGTGCCATCGTGCTCGTCCTGGGAGAGTGGGAACCGCCGGCGGGTGACCGGCTGCGGAACACCGTACCTCGCGATCAGGACAGTGCGACAATCCCGCGTCCGGGTGTCACGTTCCGTCCCCCGAGGGCGTCCCCCGGTGCGACGACCGGAGGACGCGACGGGGTCAGCGGACGGTGACCGACCGACACCCGAGCAGCGGGTTCGTCGACCCGGCGCCGACGTTGATCCCGTAGGCGCAGACGTCGTGTGTGCCCGCCGAGAGCCGGACGGTCGCGGAGTACCCGGACGCGGCCGGAGCGGCGGGATGCGCCCGGACGACGTCCGGACGGGCGAGCGACGTGGACACCCGTCCGAGGCTCTTCGTCCCGGTCTTCCCGTCGTAGAGCGCGACCCCGAGCGGGTTCCGCGTGTCCGGGTCGTACGCCCAGCCCGTGACGGTGACGCCACCGCTGCCGGCGGTCGCGGAGTCGAGGCGGCCGACGGGGTCGTGCGAGCGGTCCACCGCGGCCACCGGACCGGCCTTCATGACGACCGGCGCACCGGCGGTCTCGTTGTCCGAACTGCCGTCCGGGTGCCGCAGCGTGACCTGCACGGCGTACTTGCCCGCGGGCATCGAGCCGAGTCGGAACGGCACCGAGTTCGCCCCCTTCGTCACGGCGACACCGGTGGCGATGCGCTGCCACGCCCCGCTGCCGGTGCGCACCGTGACGTCCGCGGTGCTGCCCGCCACCCAGGCGTTGTCGTGGAAGGTCACCGTGGTGGACCCGGTCGCCGCAGGGTCCGCGCGCAGGTGCACGGACTTCAGGTGCCAGACGGCCTTGCCCGGGTCCTCGTTCGGGTCGAATCGGAGGCCGGTGATCGTCTGTCCGGCCCATCCGGCCTTCGGGGTGAGGGCGTCCTCGTCCAGCGGGTTCTGTGCCGTCAGGTCGATACTCGTCTCGCTGGCGTTGCCGTTCGAGTAGGTCAGGAGGTCGTTGCCGATCTGCGGTGTGCCCGTCCCCGCGACGTTCCAGATCGCCCGGGCCATCTTGCCGCCGCCGGCCGAACCGGACAGGTCGAACGGTCCGTCGTACCGCATGTCCCACTGCAGGTAGTGGTAGGTGCTCCCCGCCATCCGTGAGACCGGCAGGTGGACCTGCGGGTCGTTCTGGTGCGGGCCGGTGTTCCGGGCGGTGATGCCCCGGCTGTCGCGGGACAGCACGGTGGTGTTCGAGTACTTGACGTGCGAGGTCGCCGTCGCCGAGGTGAAGTTCCAGGGGCGACCGGTGGTGGCCGTCGCGTAGTCCTGCCCCTGCGTGGGGTTCGGGGTGTCCACGACGAGCTGGGGTCGCGGGGTCACAGTGTAACCGGGGTAGGTCCCCGCGGGCATGCCGGCGTGGGGGTGAGAGGCGTCCGGTGCCGCGTGCAGCCGCACCCAGTCGATGCTCGCCTGCTTGCCGGTGTCACCGGCGTTCCCCGGGAGGACCACCGGGTCGAGGCGGAAGACCACCTTCTTGCCCGACCGCCACGGCACCTTCGCGAGCAGGGTCGACTGCTTCGCGAGGTCGAACGTGTAGACGTGCGGGCCCTGCACGACCGGGAAGGTGAAGCCGCCGCCGCACGCCGCGGTCTGCTCGCGGCAGGTGAACCAGTACACCGCGCCGATGCGCTTGGTCAGCGGCTGGTCCATCGAGAAGGTCAGCCGCGAGTACCGTGCCGGGTCGACCGGCTGACGAGCGCCGTCCCGGCCGGTCGCCAGGCTGCCCGAGATCGAGTGCACCAGGAACAGCTGGTCCCCCGGCGTCAATCCCACCTTGAGTGCACCGCCGGACACCGTCGCGGGGGTGCCGGAGAAGTCGGTGTTGAAGTCCGCTGCGCTGGTGAAGTCCCAGGCATCGCCGAACGCGTCGCTGGCGTAGTCGGCCGCCTCGGACTCCGTGGTCGCCGCGCTCGCCCGCACCGGCGCACCGACCACCGCGCCGAGGGTCAGACCGACCGCGACCGCGATCGCCGTGGCGACGGCCGCGGCTCGTCGCTGCCCCGGTGCGCGTGGCGCCAGCCGCTGGATGGAGGTGTCGTCGTGCATCTGTCGTCCCCTGCCTGGTCGTCCGGGGCCCGGTGACCGGGCGAACCGGTGGACAGACGACACGGCCGCTCCGACCCCCGGTTCGGGGTCGGCACGTCGGGAGCGCACGAGGTCGTCGACCGGAGCCTACGACGCCGTCCGCCGCAGCGGAAGGCGGACGGTCCACGGCGCGCAGTCGTGCGGTCCGGGCAGCCGCCGGACGTGGTGCGTCCTAGTGGAACCAGTCCTGTGCGCGGATGTCCCGGAGCGCCTGCCGGCGGGTCTCCGGGTCGAGGGTCATCACGTAGACGGTGCCGTCCAGGTGGTCGCACTCGTGCTGCAGGGCCTCGGCCATCAGTCCGGTCCCCTCGAGCTCCACCGGCTCGCCGTCGACGTCCACCCCGCGGACCCTGGCGTACGGGAAGCGCTTCGTCGGGTAGGCCAGGCCGGGCACGGACAGGCAGCCCTCGTCCATCAGCTCGGGCTCGCCGGACGTCTCGACGACCTCGGGGTTGAGGACGTACCCGACCTCCCCGTCGACGTTGTACGAGAAGGCCCGGAGCCCGACGCCGATCTGCGGCGCGGCGACGCCGGCGCGGCCGGGCTCCTGGACGGTGTCGATGAGGTCCTGCACGAGCTCGCGGACGCCGTCGGACCCGATGCGGACCGGGTCGGCGGGCGAACGGAGGACAGGGTCGCCGAACAGGCGGATGGGACGGACGGTCACGTTACTGCAGCACCACCAGGAGGTCGCCGGCGTCCACCTGCTGGGTCACCGGGATCGCGAGACGGCCGACGGTCCCCGCGACGGGTGCCGTGATGGCCGCTTCCATCTTCATCGCCTCGATGCTCGCCACGGCCTGACCGGCCTCGACGACGTCACCGACGGCGACCTTGAGCGTCACGACCCCGGAGAACGGGGCGGCGACGTGCTTCGGGTCGGACCGGTCCGCCTTCTCGGCGGCCTTGGTCTCGACGACGACCGACCGGTCGCGCACGGCCACCGGCCGCAACTGGCCGTTCATGGTCGCCATGACGGTCCGGATGCCCCGCGCGTCGACCTCGCCGATCGCCTCGAGCCCGACGAGCAGGTTCACGCCCCTGCCGAGCGGCACGACGTGCTCCTCGCCCGCCCGCAGGCCGTAGAGGTAGTCCACGGTGGGCACGACCGACAGGTCGCCGAACTCGTCGCGGACCTGCTGGAACTGCCGGGTCGGCTGCTCGAACAGCAGACGGTTCAGGGCCTGCTGCCGCGCGGTCCCCGGGGTGTCGAGCGCGGCACGCTCGTGCTCCGGCACCGGCGTCACGGCGATCCGGACGTCGCGGCCGGCCAGGACCTTCGACCGGAACGGCTCCGGCCAGCCACCGGGCAGGTCGCCGAGCTCCCCCGCCATGAACCCGATCACCGAGTCCGGCACGTCGTACTTCTCGGGGTGCTGCTCGAAGTCCGCCGGGTCAGCGTCGACCGCGGCGAGCTGCAGGGCGAGGTCGCCGACGACCTTCGACGACGGGGTGACCTTGGGCGGGCGTCCGAGGATCCGGTTCGCCTCGGCGTACCAGTCCTCGACCTGCTCGAACCGGTCGCCGAGCCCGAGCGCGATGGCCTGCTGGCGGAGGTTCGACAGCTGCCCGCCGGGGATCTCGTGCTTGTAGACGCGGCCGGTCGGCCCGGCGAGCCCGGACTCGAACGGTGCGTAGACGCGGCGGACCGCTTCCCAGTAGGGCTCGAGGTCGCCGACGGCACCGAGGTCGATGCCGGTGTCCCGCTCGGTGTGCGCGAGCGCCGCCACCAGGGCGGACATGCTCGGCTGGCTGGTCGTGCCCGCCATCGGCGCCGCAGCGACGTCGACCGCATCCGCGCCGGCACGGGAGGCCGCGAGGAGCGTCGCGAGCTGCCCGCCCGCGGTGTCGTGGGTGTGTACGTGCACCGGCTGGTCGAACCGTTCCCGCAGCGCGGCGACGAGCTTCTCGGCCGCCCCTGCGCGGAGGAGACCCGCCATGTCCTTGATCCCGATGACGTGCGCACCGGCGTCGACCATCTGCTCGGCGAGCCGCAGGTAGTAGTCGAGCGTGTAGAGGTCCTCGGCCGGGTCGAGGAGGTCGCCGGTGTAGCAGAGCGCCGCTTCCGCGACGGCCGTGCCGGTGGCGAGCACGGCCTCCAGGGCGGGACGCAGCTGACTGACGTCGTTCAGCGCGTCGAAGACCCGGAACACGTCGACGCCGGTGGCGGCGGCCTCGGCCACGAACGCGTCCGTCACCTCGGTCGGGTACGGCGTGTAGCCGACCGTGTTGCGGCCACGCAGCAGCATCTGGATCGGGATGTTCGGCATCGCCTGCCGCAGTGACGTCAGGCGTTCCCACGGGTCCTCGCCGAGGAACCGGAGGGCGACGTCGTAGGTCGCTCCGCCCCAGGCCTCGACGCTGAGCAGCTGCGGGGTGAGCCGGGCGACGTACGGGGCGACCGCGACGAGGTCCTTCGTGCGGACCCGGGTGGCGAGGAGCGACTGGTGCGCGTCCCGCATCGTGGTCTCGGTGACGGCCAGGGCGGTCTGTGCGCGGAGCGACCGTGCCCACTCGGCCGGTCCGACGCGGAGCAGCAGGTCGCGCTGCCCCTCGGGGAGCGGCGCGGTGAGGTCGGCGGTCGGCAGCTTCAGTGCCGGGTCGACCACGTGCGCGGCGGGCGAGCCGTTCGGCTTGTTCACCGTGACGTCCGCGAGCCAGTTGAGCACCTTCGTGCCGCGGTCCTTCGACACGTGGCCGTCGAAGAGCTGCGGACGCTCGCCGATGAACGCCGTGGAGACGTCACCGCGGGCGAAGTCCGGGTCCTCCAGGACGGCCTGCAGGAACGGGATGTTCGTGCTGACGCCGCGGATCCGGAACTCGGCGAGGGCGCGACGCGCGCGCGCGACCGCCGCCGGGAAGTCACGACCGCGGCACGTCATCTTCGCGAGCATCGAGTCGAAGTGCGGGCTGATCTGCGCACCCGTGGCCACCGTGCCGCCGTCCAGGCGGACGCCGGCACCGCCCGGGCTGCGGTAGGTGGTGATGCGGCCGGTGTCGGGCCGGAAGCCCTGCGTCGGGTCCTCGGTCGTGATGCGGGTCTGCAGCGCCGCGCCGTGCACCGACACCGTGTCCTGCGACAGCCCGAGGTCGGCGAGGGTCTCCCCCGCGGCGATGCGCATCTGCGACTGGACGAGGTCGACGTCGGTGACCTCTTCCGTCACGGTGTGCTCGACCTGGATGCGCGGGTTCATCTCGATGAAGACGTGCTGGCCGGCCCGCTCGCCCACGGTGTCGAGCAGGAACTCGACCGTGCCGGCGTTGACGTACCCGATCGACCGGGCGAAGGCCACGGCGTCCCGGTGCAGTGCCGCGGCGACGGCGGGGTCGAGGTTCGGCGCCGGGGCGATCTCGACGACCTTCTGGTTCCGGCGCTGCACCGAGCAGTCCCGCTCGAACAGGTGGATCGTGCCGGCGTCGGTGCCGGAGGCGTCGGCCAGGATCTGGACCTCGATGTGGCGCGGCCGCAGCACCGCCATCTCGAGGAACATCGTCGGGTCACCGAACGCACTGTCGGCTTCGCGCATGGCCTCTTCGAGCGCCGGCCGGAGCTCGGCGGGTGTCTCGACGCGGCGCATGCCACGACCACCACCACCGGCGACGGCCTTCGCGAACACCGGGAACCCGATCGCTTCGGCACCCGCGACGAGTTCGTCGACGTCGCGACTGGCCGGGGTGCTCGCGAGCACCGGGACGCCCGCGGCGATGGCGTGCTCCTTCGCGGTCACCTTGTTGCCGGCCATCTCGAGCACGTGCTCGCCCGGGCCGATGAAGGTGATGCCGGCCGCAGCGGCCGCGGCGGCGAGCTCCGGGTTCTCGGACAGGAACCCGTAGCCGGGGTAGATCGCGTCCGCGCCCGACTCGCGGGCCACCCGGATGATCTCCGAGACGTCCAGGTACGCGCGGACCGGGTGGCCGCGTTCGCCGATCAGGTAGGCCTCGTCGGCCTTCAACCGGTGCAGGGAGTTGCGGTCTTCGTACGGGTAGACCGCCACGGTCCGGGCACCGAGTTCGTACGCTGCACGGAAGGCCCGGATGGCGATCTCGCCACGGTTCGCGACCAGGATCTTGGTGAACACGAGGTCCCTTTCAGCCCGGGTTGAGGTCTCACAACCTTACTGGCGGTAACGTTGCTCATCGTGCATGTACTCAGCGTGAGCTCCCTCAAGGGCGGTGTCGGCAAGACGACGGTGACGCTCGGCCTGACGTCAGCGGCGTTCGCCAAGGGTCTGCGCACCCTCGTGGTGGACCTCGACCCCCAGTCGGACGTCTCCACGGGCCTTGACATCAACCTGACCGGTCACCTCAACGTGGCCGACGTCCTCGAGAACCCGAAGGAGAAGATCGTCCGCCAGGCCATCGCGCCGTCCGGCTGGACGAAGGGTTCCCAGGGCAAGATCGACGTCATGGTCGGATCGCCCTCGGCCATCAACTTCGACGGGCCGCACCCGTCGATCCGCGACATCTGGAAGCTGGAGGAGGCGCTGGCGAACGTCGAGGCCGACTACGACCTCGTCCTCATCGACTGTGCCCCGTCCTTGAACGCGCTGACCCGAACCGCGTGGGCCGCCTCCGACCGGGTCTCCGTCGTCACCGAGCCCGGACTGTTCTCCGTCGCCGCCGCCGACCGGGCCCTCCGCGCGATCGAGGAGATCCGTCGTGGTCTCTCGCCGCGCCTCCAGCCCCTCGGCATCATCGTGAACCGCGCTCGGGTGCAGTCGCTCGAGCACCAGTTCCGCATCAAGGAGCTCCGCGACATGTTCGGGCCGCTCGTGCTCTCGCCGCAGCTGCCGGAGCGCACGTCGCTCCAGCAGGCGCAGGGTGCGGCGAAGCCCCTGCACGTCTGGCCGGGTGAGTCCGCGCAGGAGATGGCACGGAACTTCGACCAGCTGCTGGAGCGGATCATGCGCACGGGCAAGATCGGGCCGTACGCGGACGGCGCGGGCGCGATCGCCTGACGCTCGTTCGTCAGCACGAAGGGTCGCCTCCGGGCGGCCCTTCGTCGTTCCCGGGGGTCCCCGGCGGTGCCACGTGCTGGGGTGGTGGCCGGTGTCGGCCGCGATCACCTGCCGACCGGACGGGACCAACGCGGTCCTCCGCGCCTCCCGAGGTCGCGCAACACGCCGCATGACCGCTGCCGACGTCGCTCGAACTGTCGGCCCGCAGCCGTGGAGGCGGCAGAACACGCGACCTCGCCGAGCACACGCGGGACGGGAGGCGCGGGGCGCGGCAGTCAGGCGGGCGTCGGAACCGGGATGGTCACGACACGACAGCCGGGACGGTCAGGACGCGCGGGTGGCGCGGCGGGCAGCGAGCTCGTCGCTCGGGTCCTCCGCGGGGGTGGCGTCGAGCTCCACCAGGGAGGACTCGACCTCGCGCAGGACCTTGCCGACGGCGATGCCGAAGACACCCTGTCCGCGGGAGACCAGGTCGATGACCTCGTCGTCCGAGGTGCACAGGTACACCGAGGCGCCGTCGGACATCAGGGTCGTCTGCGCCAGGTCGCTCACGCCGGCTTCACGGAGCTGGTTGACGGCGGTGCGGATCTGCTGCAGGGAGATCCCGGTGTCGAGCAGGCGCTTGACGAGCTTCAGGACGAGGATGTCGCGGAAGCCGTAGAGCCGCTGCGACCCCGAGCCCGCAGCACCGCGGATCGTGGGCTGCACGAGTTCGGTGCGGGCCCAGTAGTCGAGCTGTCGGTAGCTGATGCCGGCTGCCTTCGCGGCGACGGTGCCGCGGTAGCCGTTCTGCTCGTCGTGCTCGGGCAGGCCGTCGGTGAAGAGCAGCCCGAGGTCGTACCGCGTCATGTCAGACGGGGTACCGGGGACATCGTTCCCACTCATCAGCTTGCCTTCCACGACGATCGAGCTCCCACCCGAAGCTTCAACAGCGGGTTGAGAGTTGTTCCGAGGTCCACGGTAGCGAGTCGGGCGGCGTGGAAGCGGGACATCCGCACCGGCGCGTCCGGCGTGTCGAGGATATGCCCCGGCACCGGCCGCCGTCGAGGGTCCGACCCGCCCGGGCCGCTCACGAGTCGAGCCGACCGATGGCCGCACGGATGAGTGACGAGCGGATGACCTCGAGGTGTCCGGCGATCTCCCGGGCGAGTTCGAGCGCCTTCGCGCGGGACGTGGCGTCACCGCGACGGGACACCGGCATGAGCGCGGACTCGATGAGGCCGACCTCGCGCTCGGCGGTGCTGCGGAAGGTGCGGAGGTGCCGGGGCTCGATGCCGGAGCGCTGCAGCTCGACGAGGGCCTTCAGCACACCGACCGAGTCCTCGCCGTAGGTGTCGGTCGCCGGGATGAGCGAGGCGGACACCGCGTCGCCCACGAGCATCGGCGACGCCCCGGCAGCACGCTGCAGTTCGTCGCGGGAGTACCGGCGCTCGCGCCCGAGCATCGACGGCCGCGGCGCGTCGCCACCGCCCGGGAGGGTCGGTTCGCGTCCGGCGTCGAGGTCGGCCAGGTAGTCCTTGATGACCTTGAGCGGCAGGTAGTGGTCACGCTGCAGCCCGAGCACGATGCGCAGCCGGTCGACGTCGGCCGACGAGAACTTCCGGTAGCCGCTCTGGGTGCGCACCGGTGTGACGAGCTCGCGCTCCTCGAGGAAGCGCAGCTTGGAGCTCGACAGGTCGGGGAACTCCGGCTTCAGGCGGGCGAGGACCTGCCCGATCGTGAGCAGGTCCGGCGCCGGGGACACCGCCCGCGCCGCAGCGGAGCGGGGTGCCACTACGCGTTCGCCAGGCGCGCCAGGTCGACCCGGGAGGCGTAGAACGTCAGCCGGAACTTGCCGACCTGGACTTCGGAGCCGTCGACGAGCAGTGCTTCGTCGATGCGGACACCGTCGAAGTACGTCCCGTTCAGGGAACCGAGGTCCTTCACGCTGAACGACGTCCCGCGACGGACGAAGTCGGCGTGCTTGCGCGACACCGTCACGTCGTCGAGGAAGATGCTCGCGTCGGGGTGTCGGCCGGCCGTCGTGACGTCGGAGTCGAGGAGGAACCGCGCACCGACGTTCGGGCCGCGACGGACGACGAGCAACGCCGAACCCGACGGCAGCGCCGAGATCGCGTCGCGTTCTTCCGCTGTGACTCCGGCCTCGGGCGTGAGCGCGGCGGCGTTCTCCATGCTGAAGGTCAGCGTGGTGTCGACCAGCCGCTGTTCCGGACGTCCCGGCTGCGGGACCACTGGATCTGGCATCGTGGACCTCCTCCTCTTGGTCGCCCAGCGTATCGGAAACGAGCGCGTCAGCGAGAGCCCCGTCCCCAGGGGACACGGGAGGCTCCCCACCGGCGGGTGGGGAGCCTCCCGTCCGTCAACCGGCGGACCCCGCCGGGGCGGCCTTCCCGGACCCCACGTCGTGCAGGATCTCCTGGACCTCGGAGTCCTTGAGGCGCGTCCAGGGCGAGCCGTCGGGGTCGCTGGTCGAGGCCTCCGGGCTGTCGCCGGTGTTCCACCACTTCGCCTGGTACGGCGTGCCGTCGAACAGGACCCGGTCGCCGGTGTCGTAGGTCGTGGTGCCCGACCACGCCGGGTACGTCCCGGTCGGCAGGCTCACGGGCGCGACCGGCTTCTCACCCGGCAGCACCGGGCCGACGAGCTGCCACGGCGTCTCGTACGAGCTGAGCACGGCGTCGTCGGGCAGGTCACCGGAGGTCCACCACTTGGCCTCGTAGACGTTGTGGTGCCAGACGGTCTTCGTGCCCTCGAGGTAGGCCGACTCCTTGTCCCACACCGGGTAGGGGCTGGTCGACGGGTCGTCCGACGGCTGCGTGGTCGAGGACGGCTCGGCCTTCGTGACGTCGCCCGAAGCCGCGACGATGCCGCCGCCGAAGCCCTTGCCGAGCACGTCCGCGAACAGCTTGCCGTCCTGGTCGACCCCCGAGCACGAGTTCGACACGGTGGACAGGTTCACGTAGTTCGAGCCGCAGGTGGTGTCACGGTTGAGGGACCACATCGACATCCGGCCGAGCCCGGTCTGGCGTGCCCAGGTGTTGAGCTTCGCGGCGTCGGACATCGTGAAGACCTCGTCCTGCACGTCGTTCTGGCCGATCATCGGCGTCGCGCCGATCTTGTGCCAGAGCGTGCCGTCGCCGAGCGGGGTGCCGGCGCGGGTGTACAGGATGCCGAGCTGGCGGTGCACCTGCTGCAGGGTCTCGACCGAGGCGGAGTACATGCTCTGACTCGAGCCCTTGCTGGTGCCGTAGTCCATCGTCATGGCGTTGACGCCGGCCAGGTCGACCCCGGCTCGCAGGAACTGCGACACCGCCTTCGTGCCGTCGGCGGTCAGGCCGCCCGGCGCGGCGGGCAGGGTGAGCCACACGGCGAGCGGGTGCCCGGCGCCGCGACGCTGCTCCTGCAGGGCGGCGACGGCCTCGGCGCGACGCTTGCCGGCGTCCGCCTTGGTGAGGTCGTCGCTCTCGATGTCGAAGTCGACCGTGGAGACGTCGTAGCGCTTGACCACGCGCTGGTACGCCGACACGAGCTTCTTCGGGTCGGTGCAGGTCGAGGCGAGTTCGTCGTTCGCCAGGCCACCGAAGGACACCCCGACGGCGCCCTTCTGCTGCTCCAGTCGGGCGATGCGGCGGTCCAGGTCGAGCTGGTCCCCTGCTTCCTCGAGCCCGTAGGCCGCGCCCCACGTCGGCGTGCAGGCCTCGTCGTGGTCCGCGACGACGAAGGACAGCATGACGTCGCGGCCCTTCGCGGACTTGACGTCCTCGAACGGGAACGTCGGGGTGACGGTGACGTCCGTGTACGCGGCGAACCAGGGCTCCACCGTCTCGGATGCCTGGGCGCTCTGCCACCGGTCGACGCCGGCGTACCCGCCGACGGCGACCGCGAGGGCGACCACGGTGGCCAGGGTGACCCGGACCGGAGAGAGTCGTCGTGTGGTGCTCATGGTCAGGCCGCCGTCTTCTCGTCGTGCTGCACGGCGAGGCCGTGCCGGATGCCGGTGGTGCCGGTCCCGAGGTGGTCGGTCCCCAGGTGCTCGGGGATGGTGGTGCCGCGCTGGCCGAAGTAGAGCACGGAGCGCCAGTCCTCGGTCGCGGGTGGTGCCGCCGGGACGAGACCGCGACGGACCGCCTTCGCGGTGGCGCGCTCCTCCTTCCGGGCGGCACGGCGTGCGGCGCGGGCGGACGGGTCGTAGAACATCCATCTCGTCGCCCAGATGAAGACGTCGACGACGGAGTTCCACAGGCCGATGTAGGCGACGATCGCGTACATCGCGAGCAGGGCGTTGAACGCGGCGAACACCGCGTTGCCCCAGTTCTGCGCGCCGAAGTCCCGCACGAACGTGAACACCGAGAACGCGACCATCGCGTACGGGGCCAGGACGTAGAGCGCCGGCGAGGCGGTGCGGTCCTTGACCTTCGGCGTCCGGGCGAACGGGATCTTCTTCGCGGTGAGCGCCTGCTGCACGCTCTTCAACACGCCGGCGACGTTCACCGGCATCAGGACGAGGTTGAAGCCGTAGATGCGCAGGATGTCGGTGCGCTTGTAGCCGCAGTACCGCAGGTCGCTCGCAAAGAGCCAGAAGTACGGCAGGGCGGCGAGCAGCACCATCGGGCTGAGCAACCGCGAGTCGTACGGGTACGCCAGCAGGAAGATCAGGCCGAGCGAGCCCCACGCGATGGACGCCATGTAGTTGACGCGGAGTGCCATCTCGACGACGCTCACGCGCTCACCTCGGGCCCGGCGCTCGCGCACCTGTCGGATGTACTTCGGCAGGATGAGCAGGCCGCCGTTCGCCCAGCGTCGCCGCTGCACGATCAGCGAGCCGAAGTCCGGCGGGGTCGCACTGTAGGACAGCCGCTCCGGGTAGTTGACGAGGGTCCAGCCGTGCATGCCGAGGTCGACACTCGACTCGGTGTCCTCGATGACCGTGCGGTCCTGCACGTACCGCTTCACCTCGAAGCCGCCGACGGTCTCGGTCTCCTCGATGTCGCGGAGCGCCCGGGTGCGGATGACCGCGTTCGCGCCGACCCAGAACGTGGCGCCGTACTTCGACATGCCCTGGTGGAGGATGTGCTGGATGTCCGTCGTGGCACCGGCGAGGCGCTCGATGCGGGTCGCGGCACCGCGGAAGGACGAGTACGGCGTCTGGGTGACGGCGACGCGCTCGTTCTCCGGCTGCTCGAGGAAGTAGACCAGGCGGAGGCAGTAGTCGCGGAGCAGCACCGAGTCGGCGTCGAGCGTCAGCACGTAGTCGGACGCGGGGACGACCAGGTCGGCGTCGGCCGGGTCGGTGACGGTGCGCAGGACGGTGCCGGACGCGGTCTCCTCGTGGCGGTAGGCGCCGCCGAGCAGACCGATGTACGAGTTCAGGTTCATCGCCTTGTTCGCCTCGTGTGAGAGGTTCGCGTAGCGCTTCCGCTCGAAGGTGGTCAGCTCGGCGGTGAAGGTCCAGGCCAGGCGACGCTGCAGCTCGACCGCGCGCGCCGAGGTCACGTCGGTGGACTCGGCGTCCCCGGCGTCGGTGATCGCGGCGTCGAGCGCCTCGGCCGTCAGGCGGAACTCGTCTGCCAGGCCGACGAGGACCTGGTCGGTGAAGAAGTGGTCGACGTGGTCGGCGACACCGTGCTCGCGGGCGTGGCGGCGGAGCCAGGCGTCTGCCCAGCGGTGGTGCGCGACCAGGGTGCGCACGGCCTCCACGGAGGCGTGCGGGGCGCCCGCGGCCTCGATCTCGGCGGAGAGCAGGGCCTCCTGGAACCGGCGCGACGGCGCGGCGAGCTGCGCCTGGATGGTGTCGGCGACGGCGCGGGTGCGTTCGAGCTTCGCGGCGGTCTCCGGGTCGGTCGGGAACGGCGAGTCGTCGACGAGCAGCACGATGCGGAGGTTCGGGTACTCCTGCAGTGCGGCGGACCACAGCGTGGTCGCGACGACCTCGGGCTCCTCGGCGTAGCTCGGGACGAGGACGGTGAGCGGCGACTCGTGCCCCTCGGCGAAGTGCCGGTCGAGCTCGGCGCGCGGGACGCGGACGTGGGTGGCGAAGCGCTCGAGTGCCCCCTGGCGGGCGACCAGGTGCATCAGGGCTGAGAAGGTCAGGAAGGTGACGACGACGGTGTACGAGATCGCCTCGGTGGTGAACCGGAAGCTCTCGGTGCCGGAGTCCAGGAACTGGCGGATCACGGTGTAGACGACGTAGGCCAGCCAGAACGCGATCGTCAGGATGATGGCGACCCGGCCGGAGACGAGCTTCCGGTCGGAGGGGCGGGCGTGGATCGTGTCGAGCGGCTGGGTCCGCCGCTCGGCACCCCACTGGCGGCGGCGCATCGGGGCGCCGTCGAGCTGTTCGGGCATGCTGTCCTTCGTTCGTACCGGACCAGCAGCCGTCGGGTGTGGGCGCTGTCGGGAGTCCGGTGGTCGTCGATGACGGTACGGCGACGGCTGTCGACGTGCGGACCCTCGGACGGGGGGTTCCGGGCACCTCGTGCGGGATCCCGCAAGCCTGCGCGCGGAGCCGCAGCGACCCCGCGTCCGGGGGTGACGCGGCGAGTCCGACCGCTGGCTGGGCACGGCCTGGAGGCACGCTGCACGACCTGGGACCGGCTGCGGCCAGGCGGTGGGCGGGTCTCAGCGCCCGCGGGCGAGCAACCAGAGCAGGTAGGGCGCTCCGACGAGTCCGGTGACCACGCCCACCGGCAGGGTCACGCCTGGCAACGCGAACTGCGCCACGAGGTCGGACCCGAGGGTGACCACGGCACCGACGGCCGCGGCCGGGCCGAGGGCGATCCTGCCGCCGCCGACGAGTCGCCGGGCGATGGGCGCGGCCATCAGTGCGACGAACGAGACCGGTCCGGCGGTGGCGACGGCACCGGCGGTGAGGAGCACCGCGGTGAGCAGGAGCAGCACCTTCGCCCGGTCCGGTCGGAGCCCGAGGGACGCCGCGACGTCGTCCCCGAGCGTCAGCACCGCGAGCCGCGGCGACTGCAGGAGGGCGAGCGCCATGAGCACGAGGAAGCCGACCAGGAGTGCGTCGACGACGGTGCGGTCGACGGCGTTGAGGCTGCCGGAGAGCCACAGGAGCGCAGTTCCGGCCTGCTGCACGCTGCCGCTGGTGAGCAACCAGCCGGTCACGCTGAGGGCCATCGCGCCGACGCCGACGCCGACGAGGACGACCCGGTTGCCGGTGATCCCCCGCCGCCAGGCCAGCGCGGCGATGAGCACCGCGACGGCGACCGCGCCGACGAGCACCACACCGAAGAGCAGCACGCCGGAGGCGCCGAACAGGACGATCGCCACGAGGCCGGAGGCGCTGGCCCCGGCGGTGATGCCGATGATGTCCGGGCTGGCGATCGGGTTGCGGACGACGCTCTGCACGATCGCCCCCGCCGCACCGAGACTGGCCCCGACGAGGACGGCCGCCAGGACGCGCGGCCCACGGAGCTGCCCGAGCACGAAGTCCGAGATCGTGTCGCCGTGCCCGACGAGGGCGCCGAGGACCTGCGCGGGCGAGAGCGGGATGTCACCGACGCCGAGTCCGACCAGGACGAGGACGACGAGCGCGGCCACGGCGCCGACGAGGACGACGAGCTCCCGGCGGAGCGTGCCCCGCCGACGGTCCGCCACGGTGCCGCTCACAGTCCTCGCACCGCCCGGGACCGGACGAGTGCGATGAAGACCGGGGCGCCGATGAGGGCGGTGACGATGCCGACCTGCAGCTCCCCCGGGTACGCGACGACCCGGCCGATGACGTCGGCGACGAGCAGGAGCGCGGGGGCGACGACCGCCGACAGGAGGATCGTCCAGCGGTGGTCGGGCCCGGACAGTCGGCGGACGGCGTGCGGCACGGCGAGCCCGACGAAGGCGACGGGTCCGGCGGCGGCGACCGCGGAACCGGCGAGGAGCACGGTGACGACGGCGCCGACGGCCCGGACGAGCACGACGCGCTGTCCGAGCGACGCCGCGAGCTCGTCGCCGAGCGCCAGGGTGTTGAGCGAGCGTCCGAGACCGACGGCGATGACGAGCCCGACGACGACCGGCGTCACGACGACACCCGCGGTGCCGAGGTCCCCGCCTGCGAGGGCCCCGACCTGCCAGAAGCGGAGCTGGTCGAGCAGGCTGGCGTTGGTGACGAGCACCGCGGTCGTGACCGACGAGAGCGCGGCAGCCGTGACGGCTCCGGACAGGGCGAGCCCGACCGGGGTCAGCCCACCGCGGGCGACGGCCGCGATGCCGTACACGAGCAGTGCGGCCAGAGCAGCCCCGGCGAACGCGAAGGGCAGGTAGGTGGCGGTGCCGCTGATGCCGAACACCGCGATGCCGACGACGACCGCGAGCGCGGCGCCGGCGTTGACGCCGAGGATGCTCGGGTCGGCGAGCGGGTTGCGGGTGATCCCCTGCATGACGGCCCCGGCGACGCCGAGGGCAGCGCCGGCGAGCAGCCCGACGACGGTGCGGGGCACGCGGTTGCCGAGCACGATGAGCCCGATCTCGTCGTGTCGCCCCGGGTGGAGGAGCGTGTCGACGACGACACCGAGCGGGATCGGACGCGACCCGACGGCGACGCTCAGCGCGCAGGCGACCGCGAGCACCACGACCGCGAGGACGGTGGCGAGCACCAGCCGGGACACGGGAGCGGGCGCGGGAGGCGCGACGGATCGGGATCGCATGGGAAGTGAGGCGAGCCTAACGGATGGCCCTCCCGGGGCGGGCCCGCGGGGCCGCGGTGCCGCTGTCGGCAACCGTCGAGCAGCTGCTCGGCACCACCATGGTCGGTTCATAGGGTCGTCATGGGATCGAGGCCTGTACTGACATCCATCGGCGGCCGACGGGGCCGCGAGGAACGACCGGAGAGCACCGATGAACGAGACCCCGAACCCCACCCCGGACGACGAGCGTCGCGAGCCGGGGCACGTCCAGCAGCCGGAGCACACCCCGCAGCAGGAGCAGCCTGCGTCGTGGGAGCAGCCTGCGTCGTGGGAGCCGCCGCACGCGGACCGGTCGGCCCTCCGCTCAGCCTTCGCCTTCGACGGCTCCGGTCCGTACCTGTACGGGCCCGACGGCTCCGGTCCGTACGCCTACTCCCCCGACGGCCGTGGCCCGTACCTCGTCGGCAGCCCGGCGCTGGGTGGGACGCAACAGCACGGCGGGCAGTACGCCGGGCAGTACGGGGGCGCGCAGCACGGCGCAGCGGACCCGGTGGCGCCGCATGGCTGGACCGGGGCGTTCGGCACGGCACCCGGCACGAACCGGCGCTCCCGGAAGCTGGCACTGGTGATCGGCTCGGGCATCACGGCGCTCGCGATCGTCGGCGCTGCCGGTGGCACCGCGCTCGGGCTGTCGTCGGTGCACACCACGACGACGTCCAGCCAGACCCAGGGCAGTTCCTCCCAGGGCACCACCACGACTCCGGGGAACGGCACGATCCCGGGTGACGGCAGCGGCACGAACGGCTTCACCGTCCCCGGCCAGGGGACCGACGGCTCGGGCACGGACGGCACCGGCAGCACCGGCAGCACGTCCGAGTCCGCAGCCACCCCGGCGACCGCCGCGCAGAAGAAGGGCGTCGTGACGATCGACACCGTGATCGGCTACGACCAGTCCCAGCAGGCCGCCGGCACCGGCATGGTCCTGACCTCCGACGGCACCGTCCTGACGAACAACCACGTCATCCAGGGCGCCACGTCGATCCGGGTCACCGACGAGACGACGGGCGAGCAGTACACCGCCGACGTGGTGGGCACCGACGCGACGAACGACGTCGCGGTCCTCAAGCTGCGCGACGCCTCCGGGCTGTCCACCGTCACCCTCGACGACGACGGCGGTGCCTCGACCGGTGACACGATCACCGACGTCGGCAACGCCGAGGGCACCGGTGACCTGGTGGCCGCCGAGGGGACCGTGACCGCCACCGACCAGGACATCCAGGTGCAGAGCGAGTCGGGCACCGGGACCGAGTCCCTGACCGGTCTCCTGCAGCTCGCCGCACAGGTCGTCTCGGGCGACTCCGGCGGGCCGGTCCTGGACAGTGAGGGCGAAGTCGTCGGCATGGCGACCGCGGCGTCCTCCGGGACCGCCGACGTCACCGGGTTCGCGATCCCGATCAGCACGGCGAAGTCGATCGCGGACGAGATCCTGGCGGGTGACTCCTCGGGCACGATCACGATCGGCCTGCCGGCGTTCCTCGGTGTGCAGATCAGCAGCACCGCGACCGGGACGACCAGCGGTGTGCCGATCGCCGGCACCGTCGAGGGCTCCGGGGCCGCGAGCGCCGGCCTGGCCGCGGGCGACACGATCACGAGTGTCGACGGCACCGCGGTCACGAGCTCGGACCAACTGACGGAGCTCATCAGCGGGCACGACGTCGGCGACCGGGTCTCGGTCGGCTACACGACGAGCGACGGCACCGCGACGACCGCGACCGTCACCCTGACGGCCGGTCCCGCCGCCTGACGCACCTGCAGCACGACACCCGCGCCTCCCCGCGCGGGTGTCGTGCTGTCCGGGGCGGTGCAGCGCCTCAGAGCGTTCGGGGGCCGCAGCTCAGCCGAGCAGCGCGCGGACGAGCGTCCGGTAGACGTTCGCCGACGCCTCCGCCGTGAACGCCGTCGTCCCGCCCTCGGTCCGGCCCACGCGGGCGAAGCCGATCCCCTCGGCCGAGACCACGACGAGCGGCCGGGGTCGTCCCGGGCGCAGCAGCGCCGACACCGTCCACGGGGCCGACCAGAACGCGGCCAGGGTCGGGTCGGCCGACGCGACGGCACCCGGCAGGTCGGGAGTGGACTCGCCGCCGGCCAGACGTCGGTCGAGCAGGTCGCCGGGCAGGACCGCGGTGCGGAACGGCCAGGTCCACGTCGGGCGGATGCCGAGCCTCCCGGCCAGCAGTCCGACGACCCGTTCCGGTGGGACGGACGCGACCACGGACCGGCCGTCGGCACCGGTGTCGACGACGGTGCCGGACCAGGCCTGGAGGCGCGTCACCCGTCCGTCGTCGTCGTGCTGGTCCAGCGTGGTCGGCTGCACCCCGTCGGCCCAGGGGGCGAGGACGGTCGCCGTCTCGGGCGGGACCGTGCCGAACCGGCCGACCAGGTCGGCGGCGACGAGTTCGCGGCCGCCGTCGGTGCGGAGGAGGGCGGGGTTCCAGCGGCGCCCGGCGAGGTTCTGCAGGGTCGAGACGGCCTCGGCCCCGAGGGACGGGCCGGTGAGGGTGGAGCCGGCGAGCAGGACGGGCAGGGGCTCGAGGGTGCGGGACTCACTGGCGGTGACCCGGTCGAGGACCCGGACGGAGTCGAGGACGGCGAAGACGGTGTCGTCCGTTGCGGTCATCCGGGCGAGTGGCCGCTCGACCGTCAGGTCGACGCGGTGGCGGCCCGTGACCAGGAGCAGGTGCGCGCCGGCGACGTCACCCTCCTCGTCGGGGCGGACGTACTCGACCAGACGCGCGGGCGCGCCGGCGGTGGTCCAGACGTCGCAGCCCACGAGGAGCAGCCCGTCGACCGAGCCCGGCAGCCGTTCGAGCAGCGAAGCGTTCTCGTCACCGATCGCCCGGTCGCTCGGGCGGGAGCGGACGGTGAGGACGACGTCGTCGCCCCGGACCCGGAGGTCGGCACCGGCGGACTCCTCGGTGCGCCAGCCGGTCGGACGGACGAAGCGGACGCGGGCGGTACGGTCCTCGGTCCGCCCGGCAGCGGCGGCGGGTGGGTCGGGGACGAGCATGCTGCGAGGCTACGTGCGCGCCCGTGGCCTGCGCTCAGCGGCTCGCCGGGGTGGCGCGGATCACCCGGTCGTCCGGCGGGGGCGCGGCGGTGGTGGCGGTGGGACGGGCTTCGCGGCGACGACATCGGCACGTCGGACCGTGACCGGACCCCGACGGGTGGCGACGGTCACCGTCTCGGTGGTGCGTCCCGTCAGCTCGCCCAGGGCGTCACGGGCACCGTCCCCGTCGTGCGCGCGGACGACCAACCGGTCGCCCAGCGCTGCGGCGTCCAGCGCGGCGAGGGCCCGGGCACGCGCGATCTCGGCCTGCGACAGAGCGGCGGCCGGTGCACCGTCGAGGTCGAGGTCGGCGTCGGACATGCCTCGAGGGTACGGCCCGGGGTCCGCCCGACCGCCACGGCTAGGGTGGCCGGATGGACAAGGCCCGGGTGGACAGCTGGATCTGGGCGGTCCGGATCACCAAGACCCGGTCCGCTGCGACGACGGCGTGCAAGGCCGGCCACGTGAAGGTCAACGGCGAGCGGGCGAAGCCGTCCCAGCCGGTCGGACCCGGCGACGAGGTCCGCGTCCGGCAGGCCGGGTTCGACCGGATCGTCGTCGTGAAGAGCATCATCCTCAAGCGGGTGAGCGCGGCCGAGGCGGCGAAGCACCTCGAGGACAACACCCCGCCCCGCCTCCCCCGCGAGGAGGCCGGCTTCGTCCCGATCCGCGAACGAGGCGCCGGGCGGCCGAGCAAGCGGGAGCGCCGCGACCTCGAGAAGCTCCGCGGGTACTGACCGGCCCGACCGGGCAGGTGCGCCGACGACCAGGTGCGCCGGCGACCAGGTGCTCCGACGGATCAGACGAACCGGACGGTCTGCTGCAGGCGGTCCCGGATCGCGAAGACGTCGACCGAGCCCTCCGGCGACCAGTTGCCGGCGAGCACCTGCACGAGTGCACCCCGTCGGACGATGAGCGCCGTCGGCTTCCGGGGCGTGCCGATGAGTTCGACGTCCTCGTCCACGGCGGAGTCCGGCACGACGAGCAGCCGCCCGGTGAAGCGCACGCGGGTCTGCTTCTGCACGGCTCGGGCCGCGCGGACGAGCTCCTTGACCGGGCGCTCCCCGGGCTCGAGGGTCTCACCGACGACCTCACCGTGCTCGATCGCGACCGGGCCACCCCAGTCGATCGACTCGACGGCCCAGAGCCCGGTCGGGGTGAGGACGGCGTGGTCGAGCTTGCCCTCCGTGCCGGCGTCCAGGTCGTGCCACACCGTGACGCCGATGCCCATGTCGGCGATGATCGCCGCGGTCGCCTCTTCCGCCAGCGCCTCACCGAGCAGCCGCCGGACGGACCGCGGTGCCGAGCGGACGAGGGCGGGGTCGTAGGGGTCCTCGATCGGGTCGCCGAGTCCGACCCACTCGCGTTCGCCGGCCAGGAAGACCTCGCGGGACCGGCCGCCGGGGTGCCCGTGTGACCGCGCCCGCGGGCGGGAGTGGCGACGCGCTGTCGGGGGTGCGTAGTCGTCACGGCCGGGTCCGCTCCTCCAGGCCGCCGAACCGGACGGTGCCGACGACGGCGAGGACGAGCCGGACCGGACCGAACCGGTGTCGTAAGCGCGGCGAGCCGCCGGGGTGCCGATCCGCTCCCAGGCGATCTGCACCCGGCGGAAGCGCTGCGGGTCGCCGCCCAGGTCGGGGTGGCTCTCGCGGGCCGCGCGGCGGTAGGCGCGGCGCAGGGTCTCGTCGTCGGCGGTCACGGGGACGCCGAGGACTTCGTACGGGGTGGCGTCGGCCGGGCTGTCGGTCATGGCCGGAGGAACGCTACCCGACGCCGGGTCGGTGTCCGCCGCGAGCGGGCTGAGCGGGCGCTGAGCGGTGACGCCGTTCCCGGCTCGGACGGACCGCGTCAGACCAGGGCGGCCGTGATCGCGTCCGCGTGCTCCTCGAGCCAGGCGACGTCGGCGCGGTAGAGCTCCGCGTGGCCGTGCGCCAGGTCACTGACGAACTTCGGGTTGCCGGCGGCGGCCTCGGTCTCGATGGTCGTGACGAGGGACACCAGGCTCCCCGTCATCGTCTCGACCAGCACGCTCCGCGAGCGGGTGTCCAGGCCGTAGGCGCGGCAGAACTCGGCGGCGCGGGTCAGCCGGTCGGCGAACTCGGGTACCGGTGCCCCCTCGTCGGCGCTGCTGGTGAACGGGGCGAACCGGTAGACCGCACTCGCGACGTCCCACACGCGCGGGCCCGGGTGCGCGGTGTCGAAGTCGATCACGCCGACCGCCGCGATGCCGTCGTAGACGACGTTGTACGGGGCGAAGTCACCGTGCACGATCGTCTCGACCGGCAGACGTCCGGCCTGCGACCACACGTCGGTCGTGTCGTCGCACGGGAACGAGGCGGCGGCGTCGTGGAGCTGCCGGAGCAGGCGTGCGGTGGTGACGAGGGCGGCCTCGCTCGCGACGTCGGCGGTCCAGGGGTACTCGCCCGCCTCGCCCGGCACGAACGTCACGGTCTCGAGTTGCTCGCCGAGGGAGATCGGGGCGGGGGCCGCGACGAAGCCCTGCTCGTGCAGGTGTGTCAGCAAGCGGTGCACGGTGGGGGTCCACGGCCCGGCAGGCCGGTGCACCCGGTCGTCGGCCTTGGTGATCCGTTCCATGGGGGAACCTCCTGAGCGTCGTCGTCGACGTGCTCGCCACTGTAGTGGCCGGAGCCCACCGTCGCGCGGGTCGCCGGGCGACCATCCGATCGGCGCGCCACGAGCGGCACCGGCAGGCGCAGGCCGGACAGACCGGACTCAGTCGGGCAGCAGCTCCCGCAGCCAGCCCGGGCCCCGCACGGCGGCGCCCAGCGCCTGTACCCGGTCCCGCAGCCCACGGTCGGCGGTCACGACGACGACCGGGGCGTCGCCGGCTGCGACGGCGGACTCGACCACGGCGACGACCGCGTCGTCACCGGACGCCGCCGCCCGCTCGATCGTCACCGGCGGCAGACCGGGCCGCGGGGCGGACGGAGCCGGGTCCGTGGTCGCGCTGCGGGCCTCCCCCTCGAGCACGACGGTCCACCGGGGCCACCAGGCGGTCGACGGCAGGTCGAGCGCGGACGCGGGGACGCCGACTGCGGCGAGCGCGCGGACCTGCTCGACGAGTCGGGCGGCGGCGCCGGCGCGGTCCTTCCACCAGCCGTCCGGCACGCTGCCGACGACGTTGGCGGCGTCGACGACGACGTGCGGGGTGCGGTCGAGCGTGGCGCGGAGGGCGGCCCAGGACCGACCGAAGCCGGGGTGCAGGTCGAGGGACTCGACGTCGGCGACGGGCACCCAGGCCAGGGCGAGGCTCTCACGGTCGGCCATCACCGGTTCGAACGGCCGGGAGGCGCGCCCCACGACGGTCGTGTACGTCCAGAAGCCGAGGTCGAGGACGGCGGTGTGACGGAGGTCGACGGCGTCGTCGGGGACACCGGCTTCCTCGGCGGACTCGCGGAGGGCGGCGGTGACGGGGTCCTCGTGCTGGTGGCGTGCCCCGCCGGGGATGCCCCAGGTGTCGCCGTGGTGGCTCCACTCGACGCGGTGCTGCAGGAGGACGCGGCCGTGTCCGTCGTCGACGAGCAGGCCGGCGGCGCCGAAGCGGCCCCAGGCCTTCGTGCCGTCCTCGCCGTAGGCCCAGGCGTCGCCGGGGTCGCGGGGGCCGGAGGGGGGTCCGGGCGGCGGTCCTGCCGGGGTCGCGGTCCGTCGTTCGTCGTCCACGTCTCCACCCTTCCACAAACGTCCGTCGGGTGACCCGGGACGACGACGGGGAAGCGTGTACGGTGTTGTCCGAGACACGGGGTGCCGCATCCGAGCGGCTGAGATCACACCCGTCGAACCTGCTCGAGCTCGTACTCGCGAAGGGATCGTCCATGGAGAACGCTGCGCCCACGACTGACTGGGCCCACCTGACCGCCGAACTGCTGGAGGCCGTCCGCACGCGGGCGCCGCTGGTGCAGTGCATCACGAACACGGTGGTGCAGAACGTCACCGCGAACGTGCTGCTCGCGCTGGGGGCGTCGGCCGCGATGGTCGACGTGCCGACCGAGGCGGGGCCGTTCGCCGGCGTCGCGGACGGACTGCTCGTCAACACCGGCACGCCGCACGCCGAACCGTACGCCGCGTCGCTCGAGGCCGCGGCCGCCGCGGTGGTCGCGGGGACGCCGTGGGTCCTCGACCCGGTGGCCGTCGGGTCGTTGCCGGTCCGGACGGCCCTGGCGCGGGACCTCCTCGCATTCCGGCCGACGGTCCTCCGGGGGAACGCGTCGGAGGTGCTCGCGGTCCTCGGCGCCTCGGCCGGCGGTCGCGGGGTCGACAGCATCGTCGGGACGGAGGACGCCCGCGACGCTGCGGTGACCGCCGTCCGGGACGAGACCGTCGGGGCCGTGGCGGTGTCCGGGCCGGTCGACCTGCTGGTGGCGCCGACCGGGCTGGTGCGCGTGGCGAACGGGACGGAACTCCTCACCCGGATCACCGGCGGTGGGTGCGCCCTCGGCGCGGTCGTCGCGGCGTTCGCCGCGGTGGCTCCGGGACGTCCGCTCGACGCGGCCGTCGCGGCGACGGCGGTGCACACGATCGCGGCGGAGCTGGCGGCGCGGGAGGCCGGCGGCCCCGGTACCTTCCAGCCGCTGTTCCTCGACCGGCTCGCCGCACTGACACCGGAGGACGTCGTCCGGGAGGCCCGGATCACCGCCGACACGTCGGCTGCGGTCCCCGGTCGCTCCATCGGCGGTGCCGCCTGATGCCCGGTAGGGACCGGTTCGGGGTCTACCTGGTGACCGACACCGCCCTGGCTGCTCGGCACGGGCACGGGGTGCTCGGCGTGGTCCGGGCAGCGGTGGGCGCGGGAGTCCGGATCGTGCAGGTGCGTGACAAGACCGCTTCGGCGCGGGACCTCCTGGCACTGACGACCGCGGTAGCCGACGCCGTGGGCGACCGGGCACTGGTGGTCGTGGACGACCGGCTCGACGTCGCCCTGGCCGCACGGCACGCCGGGCACCGGGTCGCCGGCGTGCACCTCGGCCAGTCGGACGTCCCGGCGAGCGCCGCCCGAGCACTGCTCGGTCCGGACGCCCACGTCGGGTTGACGGCGAACACGACACGGCACCTGGTCGAGGTCGCGACGATGCCCACGGGTTCGGTGGACCTGCTCGGGGTCGGTGTGGTGCACCCGACGAGCACGAAGCCGGACCACCCGCCGGCGCTCGGGGTCGCCGGGTTCGGGCGGCTCGCGGCCACGACGACGGTGCCGTGCGTGGGCATCGGCGGGGTGACGCTCGACGACGTGGGGCCGCTCCGGCAGGCGGGCGCCGCGGGGGTCGCCGTCGTGTCGGGGATCTGCGCGGCACCCGATCCGGGCGCTGCCGCTGCGGCGTTCGTGGCCGCGTGGGACGGAGCGGTGCGGTGAGCGGGCAGACGGGCAGAGCGGCGTCCCCGCTGCCGCGGGTGCTGAGCATCGCCGGCACCGATCCGACGGGTGGCGCCGGGGTGCAGGCGGACCTCAAGTCGATCGCGGCCCAGGACGGGTACGGCATGGCGGTCGTCACGGCCCTGGTCGCGCAGAACACGCTCGGGGTCCGGTCGGTGCACGTCCCCGACACCGTGTTCCTCCGGCAGCAGCTCGACGCGGTGTCGGACGACGTCACCGTCGACGCGGTGAAGACCGGCATGCTCGGCACGGCCGAGGTGGTGCGGGTCGTCGTCGACTGGCTCCGCGAGCACCGACCGGCGTGGGTGGTCGTCGATCCGGTGATGGTGGCGACGAGCGGCGACCGCCTGCTCGACGCGGACGCCGAGTCGGCCATGACCGAGCTGTTCGCCCTGGCCGACCTGGTCACCCCGAACCGGGACGAGCTGCGGGTCCTCGCCCAGCTCGCTGACGCCCGGACGACCGAGGGGATCGAGGCCGCTCGCGCCGTCGCCCGACGGTGGGACGTCCGGGTGCTCGCGAAGGGCGGTCACGACGACGGTCCGTCCTCGGACGACGCACTGGTCTCCCCCGACGGCAGCGTCCGGGTCTTCCGCGGGCCGCGGGTCGCGACGACGAACACCCACGGCACCGGGTGCTCGCTGTCGAGTGCGGTCGCCACGCTCGTCGCCCGGCACGGCGACTGGGAGCTGGCGGTCGGGGCGGCGAAGACCTGGTTGACCGCGGCCCTCCGCGGCGCCGATGCCCTGCGGGTCGGGCAGGGCCACGGACCGATCGACCACAACGCCCTCGTGCGCTCGGCACTCCCGACACCGCGGCTGACCGAGGCCTGGTGGGCCGATGCGGCCGAGGTGCTCGACGAGACGCTGGACTGCCGGTTCCTCCGGGGCCTGGCCGACGGCACCCTCGACCCCGAGGTCTTCGCCGGCTACCTGGCGCAGGACGTGCACTACCTCCGAGCGTACGAGCAGCACCTCGCCGCGGTCGCCGCCGGGTCGACCGGGGACGCCGCCGCGTTCTGGACGACCGCCAGCGAGGGCTGCGCCGCGGAGGCCCGCGACCTGCACCACCGTCGGCTCGCCGGGTCGCACGCGGACGACCCCGTGCACCCCGTGTGCGCCGGGTACCTCGCGCACCTCGCCGACGCGGCACGGCAGAGCGTCGACTCCGGGGACGTCTCGGTGCTCGCTGCGGCGGTGCTCCCGTGCTTCCGGGTCTACGCCTGGGTCGGGGAACGGCTCGGCACGGCGCCGGTCGGGCACCCGTTCGCGGACTGGATCACGGCCTACGGGGACCCCGGGTTCGCAGCGTCCAGCGCGCGGGCCACGGAGCTCGTCGAGGAGCTCGCCCGGCGGGCCGACCCCGCGCTGCGCGGGCGGATGGCGCGCGCCTTCCGGCAGTCGGTGGCGCAGGAGCTCGCGTTCTTCCGGATGCCGGAACACCTGGGCGAGCCAGGACAGCCGGGCAAGCCAGAACAGCCGGGCCACGGGGAGCAGCCGGGCGAGCCGGTCTGACGGAGGTGGGGCGGGCCTCCCGGTCGAGTGGTCGAACGGCTGGGTCAGGACGCTTCCGGCGAGGCGATGAGTCGGATGCCGTTCGCGCCGGGGGCGCGGCGGACCAGGGTGACCCGGATCTCCGATCCGTCGACCTCGCAGCGCATCCAGGTGTGGTCGGGCTGCCGGCGGCGGTCCGTCGGTGAGCCGGGGTTGAGCAGGCGCATCCCGTTCGGCGCGGTGGAGTCCCACGGGATGTGCGAGTGCCCGAACACCAGCACGTCGACGTCCGGGTGGTCCGACTGGGCTCGACGCTCGCGACCGGTCGCCGCCCCGGTCTCGTGCACGACCGCGAAGCGCAGTGACTCGACGCGACGGGCGGCGACCAGGGGCAGGCGCTCCTCGAAGCCGAGGTCGTTGTTGCCACGGACCGCCAGCAGCTCGCGGGCTCGGGCCTCGAGCAGGTCGACGGTCGCCAGGTCCACCCAGTCACCGGCGTGCACGACCAGGTCGGCGGCGTCGATGTCCGCCCAGAGCTCGGGTGGCAGGTCCTTCGCCCGCTTGGGCAGGTGGGTGTCCGACAGCAGGACGAGCGAGGTGCTCACGGCGTCGCCGTCACTCGTCGGGTGCGCGGGCCGGCATCGGCAGAGCGACCTCGTCCGCGGCACCGAGTCGTTCGAGCATGCCGGCGAGCAGGGCCACGTCGTCGTCGGACCAGTCGGCCAGGCGTTCGACCAGGGCGTCCCGGTGCAGTTGCACGGACCGGGCGAGCGCGAGGCGGCCGGCGTCGGTCGCCTCGAGCGGCTTGGCGTTGCCGGAACCGCCGTCGACCGTGCGGACCAGGCCCGCGACGAGCAGACCCGACAGCTGCCGGGAGATCGTCGACCGGTTCAGGCGCAGGTAGCGGGCGATGTCGATCGCCATGCACCCCGGGTGCTGCACGACGAAGTCGACGAGCGACTGGTCCACGATGCTGAGCACGTCGTCGGTGCCGCGCGCACGGACGCTCGCGCGGCGGGTGATGCGGGAGAGCTCGGTGTACGCCCGTCCGATGTCCGCTTCACGGATCTCGGGGCCCCTCGGGTCGGCCATGGTGTTCCAGTCTGTCGTCCGGCGTCGGCCGGAGGTCGGTCGCCCCTGGTCAGGGCGCGGTGCTGCGCGTCGGTCCCCGCATCACTGACGCGGGTCCCTCCGCCGACAGTGTCGACCAACGACAACCGGGTGTCCATCGAAGAGGGGACATGTGACCGGCTGCCGACGGTCGGGGCTCAGGCCGGCGCGCCTGCGGCCCGGAGTGCGGCGATGTCGAGCTTGACCATGCCCCGCATCGCCTCGTACACCCGGCCGGCAGCCGCGTGGTCGCCGCCGGCTGCCATCAGCTCGCCCATCATCGACGGGGTGACCTGCCACGACAGGCCCCAGCGGTCGACCAACCAGCCGCACGCGACCGGGTGCCCGCCTTCGGCGATCAGGGCGTCCCAGATGCGGTCGAGCTCCTCCTGCGTGTCCACGTCGACCTGCAGCGAGAGCGCGTCGGTGAACGGATGCCCGGGGCCGCCGTTCATGGCCCGGTACGGCTGCCCCATCAGGGTGAACTCGACCACGAGCACGGACCCGTCCGGCGCGCGCCCGATCCCGTCGATGCGTGAGTCGGGGAACAGCTCCGTGTAGTACTCGGTGGCGTGCTGGGCCTGGTCGTCGAACCAGAGGAAGGGGACGATGCGGGGCATGGCGGGTCTCTCGGTGGGGTCAGTCCGCGACGCCGCGGCTGAGGAGGTCGTTCTTGTCGGGGTGCTCGTCGAACCACTGGCTGACGAACCAGCACATCGGGACGATGCGCTTCGTCGACGTCGTCTCGACGTCGGACACGGCGTGCTCCACGAGCTCGCCCGCGTACCCGTGACCGCGGTGCGCGGGCACCGTGTACGTGTGCGGGAAGGCGATCGCGTCACCGTTGACGCGGTAGTCGAGCACGCTCACCAGGGTCCCGTCGACGTACATGGCGTACCGGTCTCGGTCGGCCTCGTTCCGGAACTCGTGTGTCATGCCGCCATCCTGCACCGCCGCTCAGGGTCCGGTGTCGCCGCACGCCGAGGAACGCCAGACACGCGCAGCGGAGCACACCGACGGAATGACCACCGGGTCACCGTGTTGCACGGAGCATGACCACCATCGGAATCATCGGAGCAGGCAACATCGGATCCCAGCTCGCACGCCTGGCCGTGCAGCACGGCCACCAGGTCGTGATCGCGAACTCGCGCGGGCCGGAGACCCTCACCGACCTCGTCAGCGAGCTCGGTGAGCACGCCACCGCCGGCACCCGCGAGGACGCCGCCACCCGGGGCGAGATCGTCGTCGTCACCGTGCCGCTCGGCGCGATCGAGACGATCCCCGTCGAGCCGCTCGTCGGCAAGGTCGTCATCGACACGGACAACTACTACCCGCAGCGCGACGGCCAGATCGCGGCCCTCGACGAGGAGACCACCACCACGGCCGAGATGCTGCAGGACCACCTGGTCGGTGCGCACGTCGTCAAGGCCTTCAACCACATCGGCGCGGACCACCTCACCGAGCACGCCACCGCCGCCGGCACCCCGGACCGTCGCGCCCTCGTGATCGCTGGTGACGACGACGCCGCCAAGCACACCGTCGCCGACCTGATCGACCAGTTCGGTTTCGACACCGTCGACGCCGGGCCGCTCGCCGAGGGATGGCGCATCCAGCGGGACACCCCCGGTTACGGCCCGCGCATGAACGCCGACGAGCTCCGCGAGGCACTCGCGAGCGCGAAGCGCTACCGCGACATGTGACGTCGACGCACCGCGTGCTCGACCCCCTCTGACTGGGGCTCTCGGCCGCTGTTCCTCCCGAGTAGAACTGACGATGGATCAATCCAGGGAGAGGAACAGCGGCCGTGGCGTCTCATCGCATGCCCGAGTCCGAGCGACCCCGCCGGGCGGTACCTGCATGGGTCACCGCTCCGCCGGAGGACGCCCGTCCTGCGGAAGCCGCGCTGACCGGGGCGAGCGCTGGCGCAGTCCCCGCCGTCGCCGCGATCCCCGCTGTCGCCACGATCCCCGCTGTCGGCACAGTCCCCGCGATCGACACAGTCCCCGTGATCGGTACTGTCCCTGCCGTCGGCACGGTCCCCGCCGTCGGCCTGGAGGCGCACCACACCACCGCCCCGCCGGTCCTGGACCCGAACGCGGTCGCCCCCGACTACCCGCCGGCGCAGGAGCTGTTGCCGCCGGCCCCGACGTCCCCGAACGTCGACACGATCCCCTTCGCTCCGCTCTCCGGCGCACGCTTCGTCGGCGCGTCCGCGGTCGGCGCCGCCGGCGGTGGCGTGACCGTCACCACCGCCGCCGCGGGCAGCTCCGCCGTCGGCCGCCACGGCGCCGGCCAGCACGCGTCGTCCGGACGCCGCGACGCCGCTGTGGCCGCGGGGATGGCGTTGCCCGTGCCTCCCGTCGTCGGAGCCCACGCCGTCGGGAGCCGGCCCGCCGGTGCTCCCCCCGTCGCCCCGGAGGTCCAGCGCCCGCCGCTCGGCCCCGTCGTCGCCGACCCGCCCGGTGAGCCCGCCAACTGGTACACGCCGCAGGCCGGCTCGCCCGCCGCCCCCGAGGCGCTCTCGCCGTCCGTCGGGGCCGGCCGCACCACGCTCGGGACGCCGGGCCCACACGCCGACGCCACGGCCTGGTCAGCGCCTGTGCCGACCACGCCGCCGGCGCCGGTGATCCCCGTCGTGCCCGCAGCGGGTCAGCCGCGGTTCTCGGTGCCCGGCCTCGAGCACGTCGTCGTCGAGGGCGGCGAGCCCGAGCCCGTCGGCCCGATCGGGTACCGCACCCCCGCACGCTTCGCTCGACAGCAGGCCCGGGTCGTCCCGCCCGCCGTGACGGCTCCCCCGACGTTCGACGCCCTCATCGGCGCTCCGGCCCCGACGACGGCCACCGTCCTCGGCGGCCCGTCTGCGGTCGTCGGTGCGCCGGCCGTCCCGCCGCTCGCCCCGGTCCTGCCGTCCGTCACCCCGACCGATGCCCAGGCCACCGCCGCGGGCCGCAGCGCTGCCGACGACACCGCTCCGCCCGTCGAGCCGACTCCGGCCCGGGAACACCGGAACGCTCGCGGGCGCGGCACCCCCGGCCGCCGTCCCTTCCGCTCCCGCCGGAGCGTCGAGGAGCCGCCGAAGCGTCGCTCGACCGCGGTCCCGCTCCCCGCGCCCGCCGAGGTCGCGGCCGTCGCGACCGCCACGACGGAGGGTGCGGCGAGCCTCTTGTCCGTCGCCCAGCCGGCCATGGCACGTGCCGGACGGTCACTCGGACCGACCCCGGGTGCCGTCCTCGGCGCCGTGGCCGGCCTCGGGACGATCGGGCTCGCGGCGTGGTGGTTCACCGCTCCGGCGACCGTGCACGCGGTCGGTGTGGTCCTCGGCCTGCTCGCGGTCCTGGTGTCCGTCGTGACGATGCGGAACCCGCTGACCACGTGGCAGCGGCCGGTCGCCCTGCTGGGCGCGGTGCTCGGCTCGGTCGGCACCCTCGTGCTGCTGTGGGCGGTGGCCTCGGCGCTCGGCGCCCCGCTGCCCGACATCACCGGCACCGGGACCGTCCCGGCGATCGCGCCCTGACCTCGACCGTTCGCCGTCGGGCGGTCAGGCTGTGGGCGCTGGCATCGTGAACGTCCGGAGCGCGGACCGGAAGCGCTCGACATCGGTCCGCACCGGCATCGACAGCAGGAGCGTCGACGCCGAGAGCCGCACGGCCATCGTCTCCGACGTCGGCACGACGACCAGGTTGCGCAAGCCGACGGCCCACGCGGCGACGAGGTCGCCGAGCACCCGGTCGTCATAGCTGACGTCAGCATCGTCCGGCGACGCAGCCTCGAGCCACGCGTCGTACGCGTCGTGGACGTCCTCGTCGAGGACGGCGCTCCCCAGGTGCTCTGCGAGTTGCTGGCGCCACGAACTCGTCTGCCGCAGGAGTTCGAAGTCCTCCGCCCATGTGTCGGGGCGCGTCGCGAGTGCAGCGATCGACGAGGACCAGGCCGCGAGCCAGCTCCCGCGCTCGACTCCCACTGCGCTTCCCGAGGCAGACGCGAGGAAGAGGAGCATGCACAACGTGTGCTCCCGCCGCTCCTCGGTGAGGAGCATCTCCGGTGGCCAGATCGATGAGTCCCCGAGATCATCCGCTTGCACGAGTCGCCTCCTTTCTCCGGCTTCGCGTCAGTCTCCGTCTCGAGGTCATCCCCAGTTGCTGGTTGCTCGTCCCGCGTGGCAGATCGCTCCGTTGGACAGCGTCGCGAACGACCCGACATCGATCTGACCGAATCCCGAACTCCACCCGTAGACGCTCTTGAAGTGCGTCGCACTCCAATGTGAGCCCGTCGTGAGGCCCGAGAAGGGCTCTGTGTACACCTTCCCGACACCGGTCGCTCCGGTCACACCCCAGTGATGTCCGAGGCTGGTTCCCTTCACCACGTAGCTCGTCTGGATGTTGATGCCCTGTCGCGCCTTGTTCTTCGTGATGGTCAGCGTCGCGGTCCCGCAGTTGCCGGACACGGTGTTCCGTCCCGCGCCTGTTCGACGCTGCTCCGCGATGGCTTCGGCGCTCACGGGGACGGAGATCAGGGCACCAGCAGCGCTCCTCTCGATCCGGTACCCGTTCTGCTCGGCGATCTGCGGGTCGAAGTCAACGATCGTCATGGCTTCGGTTTCGTTGCTCACCACGCCATCGGCGGTTGCTGGAAGCGGATTGGTCAACGCTGCAAGCAGCGCCGACAGCGCGATGACACCGGCGGTCGTCCGGACGTTGCGTGGAGCCAAGATTCCTCCTCGATCGATGTACGGAGATACTGGCATCCAGCATATGAGTACGCAACCCCTCTGATTCGTCAGACGGCGCGGACGACCCCGCGCGAGAGGATCGCGTTGGTCAGGGCCTCGATCGGCTCGCGCTGGACGGTCGGGTTGGCGATGAGGACGTAGTCGACCGCCGGCAGGTCGGGCAACGACAGCCGCTGCGACACCTTCACCAGGTCGGCGGGGATCAACGAGTGCGGGAACACCGCGACGCCGATCCCGGCACGGACGGCTGCCAGCACCCCGTTCACGTCACGGGTGTTGCAAGTGATCCGCCAGGTGCGGCCCGCCGCCTCGAGCGCGTCGATCGCCATCTGCCGGCTGATGCTCGGCGCCTGGTAGGCGATCAGCGGGACCGGGTCGTCGGCTTCGAGCGCGATGCCGTCCTGTGCCATCCAGACCATCTGGTCCGAGGCGACGCGGGTGCCCTCGGCGGACTCCCCCGCGGTCCGCTTGATGAACACGAGGTCGAGCTGGCCGGCGTGCACCCGGCGGAGCAGCGGTGCTGACTGGTTGACCGTCAGCTCGAGGTCCACCTGGGGATGCAGCTTCCGGAAGTCACGGAGGATGCGCGGCAGTTGCGTGATCGCCAGGTCGTCGGCCGCACCGAAACGGAGGCGGCCACGGGCGGCGACGCCGGAGAAGTAGGCGTCCGCGGTGGCGTGCGCCGCGAGGATCGTGCGGGCGAACCCGGCCATCGCGTCACCGTTGTCGGTCAGGCGGACGCCGCGGGTGTCCCGGGCGACGAGCGTCCGCGCCACGGTCGACTCGAGTCGGCGCACGTGCTGGGACACCGTCGGCTGGCTGACGCCGAGCTGCACGCCGGCCTGCGTGAAGCTGCCGGTCTCGGCGACGGCCAGGAAGGTCTGGAGCAGGACAGGGTCGAGCACTGGAGGCTCCTCATTCGACATCGCAATGGAGTGATGCCGATCATAGGAGGATCGAATGGGCCGCCATCGATTAGTTTCGTGTGGGTACCGTTCCCACCCTCGACAGCCGGAGTCCCCCGCACCGTGCGATCGTCATCGACGACCATCCACCCGCCCACCGAGCCGCTCCCGATCAGCACCGTCCGCCCACCGTGGCGCCGGTCCTTCATCGCCCTGTCCGTGCCGAACTTCCGGCTGTTCACCGCCACGAACCTCGTCGCGATGACCGCCGGGTGGATGCAGCGCATCGCCCAGGACTGGCTCGTGCTGCAGCTCACCGGGTCGGTCGCGCAGGTGGGCATCACGGTCGCGTGCCAGTTCGCGCCGATGCTGCTGTTCGGGCTCCTCGGCGGGGTGTTCGTCGACCGCTACTCGAAGCGCGCGCTGATGATGATCACGCAGGGCGCGTTCGCGGTGCTGTCCCTGCTGCTCGCGGTCCTGACCCTGGCCGGGGTGGTGCAGGCGTGGCACATCTGGGTGATCGCGTTCCTGGTCGGCATGGTCACGGTCATCGACAACCCGGCGCGCCAGGTGTTCGTCACCGAGATCGTCGGACACCAGCACCTGCGGAACGCCATCAGCGTCAACTCGTCGGTGTTCCAGCTCGGCGGCATGATCGGCCCGGCGCTGTCCGGCATCCTGCTCGTCGCCGTGGGAGCCGGGTGGTCGTTCGGCATCAACGCGGTGGCGTGCGTCGCGGTGGTCGTGACGCTCGGGTTCCTCCGCGTGTCCGAACTGCACCGCACCCCGTCGGCTCCGCGGTCGAAGGGGCAGCTCGTCGAGGGCCTCCGCTACGCCGCCGCGAAGCCGACGATCATCGTGCCGGTGATCCTGGTGGCCTTCTTCTCGGTGTTCGCGTTGACGATGCCGGTGCTGCTCTCCGCCTTCGCGTCGAAGGTCTACGACGTCGGCGCCGGCGGCTACGGCCTGTTCAACTCCGCCGTCGCGGTCGGTGCGCTGACCGGCGCCGTCCTCTCCACCCGGCGCGCCGTGGTGCGGCTCCGCACGATCGTCGGCGGGGTGTTCTGGACCGGGGTGCTGCTCGTCGTCGCCGGGTCGACGCCGACCATCGCGCCGTTCACCGTGCTGCTCGTCGTCGTCGGCCTGTCGCAGCTGCTCTTCCAGACGGCGTCGAACTCACTGGTCCAGCTGTCCTCGAACGTCGCGATCCGCGGGCGCGTGATGGCGCTCTACGTCCTCGTGCTGCTCGGCGGCCAGGCCATCGGCGGTCCACTGATGGGCCAGGTCGTCGACCACTTCGGCGCACACGTCGGGATGATGGTCGCCGGCGGTGTCCCGGCCACGGCGGCGGCCGTCATCGCACTCGTCCTGGCGCGGCGCGGCGGGCTGCACCTCGAGGTGCGCATGCGCCACCACCTGCCGCTGCCGGCCATCGTCGGCAACCGCTGACGCGCCTCCCGTCCGTCGGGTCGTCGACGCCGGACACCGGTGTCCGTCCGTCGCGTCGCGCTTCCGCGCGGCGTGACCGATGAACACCGGTGTTCCGCAGAGTCCCGCAGGGCCCGCAGAGCCCGCAGGGCCCGCAGAGCCGGTCGGCTCAGTAGGCGACGCCGAACCGCGCCTGGTGGTGCTTCGGCTGCTCGATCTCGTCGACGACCGCGATCGCGTAGTCGGCGCCCGAGATGTCCGAGTTGCCCTCGGCGTCGGTGAGGAGCACGTCGTCCGACGTGCGGTACGTGCCCCGACGCTCGCCGGGGTTGTAGCCGCCGAAGGCCGCGGCGGGGCTGACGTAGAACCAGTCGACCGAGGTGTCGCCGGCGCGCAGGGCCTCGAGGATCTGGCCGTGGCTCTTCGCCTCGCCCTTGAACGCGTCCGGGAAGTCCGGGGTGTCGTACAGGGCCGGGCCGTCCTCGGCGACGAGCATCGAGCCGGCACCACCGACGATGCCGAGCCGTGCACCCGCGGCGGCGGCTGCGTCGACGAAGTGCTGGAACTGGTCCTTGAGCTCACTGCCGTCGGACTGGACCGCGTGCAGGGAGACGATGAGGACGTCCGCGCCCTTCGTCACGTCGGACACGAAGGCGGCGTCGAACGCGTCACCCTGCGCGAGGGTGAGGTGCTCGGCGGCATCGAGCTTGGAGGTGTCGCGCGCGACGGCGACGACCTCGTGGCCGCGGGAGAGGGCTTCACGGACGATGGCGGAGCCGGCGTAGCCGGTGCCTCCGAAGACGACGATGGTGGACATACGAGCTCCTTCGTGGTGGTGGTGCCGACGCGGTGACGCGCCGTGCCACTCACTGTACGGGTGTTACTCTCTTCCGGTAAGCAGGCACCTCACGGTGCGTGCCCTGCCCGGGCGCGTCGTGCACCGTGCCCCACGGAAGGTCACCATGAGTGCGCTCGAGTACAGCCCCTACGCGGCGGACTGCCCCTCCCGACAGCTGCTGGACCGGATCGGGGACCGGTGGAGCGTCCTGACGATCGGCGCCCTGGCCGACGGACCCCGTCGGTACTCCGCCATCGCCACCCGCGTGCAGGGCGTCTCGCAGAAGATGCTCACGCAGACCCTCCGCGCCCTCGAACGGGACGGCCTGGTGACCCGGACGGTGTTCCCCGAGATCCCGCCGCACGTGGAGTACGAACTCACCGACACCGGGCGTTCCCTCCGCACGGTGCTCGTGCCGCTCGAACAGTGGGCGATCGACCACATGGACGGCGTCACCGAAGCGCGCTCGGGGTACGACGCGCGGGCCTGAGCCCGTCGCTCCTGGAATCGCGTCGGCCCGCCGGTGGTTGCGTGGAGGCATGCGATCGATCGTCCACTCCCAGCCCGGCACGTCCTCCGTCCTCTCCCTCGCCGACCGACCGGTCCCCGAGCCCGGCGACGGTGAGGTCCGCGTCCGCGTGGTCGTCTCCGGGGTGAACCCCACCGACTGGAAGGCGCGGCAGGGCGGCACCTACGGTGACGGCCTGCCGTTCCCCGAGATCACCCCGAACCAGGACGGCGCGGGCATCGTCGACGCCCTGGGCGCCGGGGTCGAGGGACTGTCGGTCGGCGACCGCGTCTGGCTGTTCATGGCCGCGGCCTCCCGCCCGACCGGCACCGCGCAGGAGTACACCGTCGTGCCCGCCACCCGCGTCGCACCACTGCCCGAGGGCGTCTCCTTCGACGTCGGCGCCTCGCTCGGCGTCCCGGCCATGACCGCCCACCGCGCCCTGACCGTGCACGAGGACGGCCCCACCCGCCTCTCCCCCGGCGCCCTGTCCGGTCGCACCGTCCTCGTCGCCGGAGGCGCGGGTGCCGTCGGGCACGCCGCCATCCAGTTGGCGCGGTGGGCCGGCGCGACCGTGATCGCGACGACCAGCTCCGACGACAAGGCCGCCCTGGCCACCTCGGCCGGGGCGCAGCACACCGTGAACTACCGCGACGCCGACGCCGCCGACCAGATCCGCGCGATCGCCCCGGACGGCGTGCACATCGTCGTCGAGGTGTCGATCCCCGCGAACGCCGACCTCGACGCGGCCGTCCTGGCGAACCACGGCGTCGTCTCGATGTACGCCGACAACGGTGGGGACGCAGCATCCATCCCGGTGCGGCCGAACATGGGCATCAACGCCCGGTACCAGTTCCTGCTGCTCTACACGATCGGCGACGTGGCCCTCGCGGCCGCTGCCGAGGACGTCACCGCAGCCCTCCGCGACGGCGTCCTGCCGGTCGGCGAGGAAGCGGGTCTGCCGCTGCTGCGCTTCCCGCTCGAGGAGACCGCTGCCGCGCACGACGCCGTGCAGGGCGACGCGGTGGGCAAGGTGCTCATCGACGTCCAGGCGGAGTAGCGCTGGCGCGGCGCCGCGCTGCCACTGCGCAGTCGCACTTCGGCACCTGGTGCGCTTCGGCGCCGCACAACGGAGACCGGTTCGAACCACGGAGGTCCGCGGTTCGGACCGGTCTCCGTTGTGCCCGTTCGGTCCGCGCCGTGGTGCTGGGGAGGTCAGTCCCGCCGGCGCCTACCGGTCGCCCGCGCCAGCTGCGCCCGCGCCGCGGCCGTCGCCCGCTGCAGGTTCGCCGCGACGACGCGCGGGTCGTCGTAGTCCTGGTCGTCGCTGCCGGCGGACCGCGGGGGCGCCACCCGCGCGCGGCCGAACCGGGCCGCGCCGGACGGACTGAACGTCGTCGTGGCGTCAGGGTACGTCGAGTGCCCGACAGCGGCTCGACACCCGCCTCGGGCACCGGCGGGAAGGCCAGCACACAGGCCGTCGCCACGTACTCGGCGATGACGGCGACGTTCCGCACGTCGAGGTCGGTGAACGCACCCGGCGCGGGACTGTCGACCGTGAGCATGCCGAACGAGTAGTCCTCGGACCGGACGACGACCGCCACGTAGGACCGCCAGCGGGGTGCGAACTCGGGGTCGTCGTCCTCGGCGTCGACGTCGGACTCCCGGTCCGGGACGACCCGGGGCGGACCACCCTGCAGGACCCACTCCAGGTTCCGGTCGCCGTACGGGGTGCCGGCGCGGAAGGTGCCCGCGGTGTCACCCGCTCCGCCGTGCCCGATCGGTTCGAGGGCGTCGAGCGCCGTCGACAGCAGGTACACGTTCGCCCGGACGTCGGGCACGTGCGGCAGCAGGTAGAACGCCAGTGCGGCCGCGGCCCGGTCGGCGAACCCGCCGAGTTCGATGCGCCGGGTCACCGGGTCGTGCGTCGCGAACCGGGTCAGCCGGGTCGCGATCTGCCCGAACCCGTACTGCACCGCCACCTCGTACGCCGCGAGCGCCGCAGCACCTGTGTCCTCCGCCGAGGCCCGTGCACGCGCGCCGCGACGCGCCCGGAGCACCTGCCAGACGACGACGGCGACGAACACCGCCAGCGCCGACACGACGAGCCACACGCGCTCGACCGGGACACCGACGAGGTTGGGCACCTGGAACACCGCCGTCGGCAACGCCGCCGCCACGATCGGCAGCACCACGTCACCGGCGCGCCCGCGCCGTCCGTTCCCCTGTCCCACACGAGCACGGTAGGGCCGACCACCGACGGACGGGAGGCGCGGGGCGGGGGTGATCCGTGCCTCCCGTCCGGGTCGTGGTCGGGTCCGCCGAGCGGACGTGGTGCGCGTTCATCGCCGGACTTGGTATGCAGGAGGCATGACCGATGTTGCACAGCCCACGCCCACGCCCGGAACACGCGCGATCGTCCTCGGAGGCGGTGGGGTCGCCGGCATCGCCTGGGAGCTCGGCGTCCTGTCCGCGCTCGAGGACGCCGGGGTCGATCTCGGCTCCGCGGACCTGGTGGTCGGGACGAGTGCAGGGAGTGTCGTGGGGACGTTCCTCCGCGCCGGCGCGGTGCAGACGGCCTACGAGCAGCAGTCGAGCCCCCTGCCGACGACGTACGAGGAGCCGGCGGCCGTGGACGTGACCGCGGTCGAGCAGCGGTTCGCCGCCGCGATGCAGGGCGCCACGTCCGAGCAGGACGCCCGTGCGCGGGTCGGTGCTGCGGCCCAGGAGGTCACCACCGGCCAGAGCGACGACGAGCGCGTGGCCACCTTCCGGCAGACGCTGCCCGATGCCGAGTGGCCGGAGAAGCCCTACGCGGTGACGACGGTCGACGCGGTGGACGGGTCCTTCCGGGTGTTCCGCGCCGAGGACGGCGTGCCGCTGGAGCGTGCGGTCGCGGCGAGCTGCTCGGTGCCGATCGTCTGGTCACCCGTGCGCATCGACGGGCACCCGTACGTCGACGGTGGGGTGCGGTCGGCGACGAACGCCGACGTGGCCGCCGGGTACGAGCGGGTCCTGGTGATCGCGTGCAGCCCGGAGGGGCCGTCGCCGCTCGGGCCGTGGCTCGACCGGTCCGTCGCAGCCCTCCGCGACGCCGGGTCGCAGGTGGAGGTCCTGGTCGCCGACGAGGCGTCGATCCGGGCCTTCGGGACGAACTCGTTGGCGCTGTCGACGCAGCGGCCCTCGGCGGAGGCCGGGCGGGCCCAGGCGGAGCAGGTCGCGGAGCGGGTCGCGTCGTTCTGGGCGTGAAGCGGTGACGGGTCAGACGAACGCGGCCTGACCCGTCACGGCGCGACCGACGATGAGCGTGTTGACCTCACGGGTGCCCTCGTACGAGTAGATGGCCTCGGCGTCCGCGAAGAACCGGGCCACACCCTTCTCGAGGACGATGCCGTTGCCGCCCTGCACCTCGCGGCACCAGCCGACCGTCTCGCGCATCCGGGCGGTGGCGAAGGCCTTCGCCATCGCGGAGTGCTCGTCGCCGCCCAGTCCCTGGTCCTGCAGGGCCGACGCCTGCGTGCAGAGGGCGATCGACGCGGTGATGTTGGCGAGGGACTTCACGAGCAGGTCCTGGATGAGCTGGTGCGAGGCGATCGGCTTGCCGAACTGCACACGCTCGCGGGCGTAGCGCAGTGCCGCCTCGTAGGCACCGACCGAGATGCCGACGGCCTGCCACGCCACCTCGGTGCGGGTCAGGCGGAGCACCGTCGCGGTCGACCGGAACGAGTCGGCGTGCTGCAGTCGGCGGGCTTCGGGGACGCGGACGTCCTCGAGTGTGATGTCGGCGTTCTGCACCGAGCGGAGGGCGATCTTGTCCTCGATCTTCGTCGCGGTGAAGCCCGGGGTGTCCGAGGTCACGAGGAAGCCCTTCACCTGACCGTCGGCGACGTCCTTCGCCCAGATCACGACGACGTCGGCGAACGTGGCGTTGCCGATCCACCGCTTCGCGCCGTTGAGCACCCAGGTGTCGCCCTCGTGACGGGCGGTGGTCCGCAGACCGCGGGCGGAGTCACTGCCGGACAGCGGCTCGGTCAGGCCGAAGGCGCCGACGATCTCGCCGGAGGCCATCCGGGGCAGCCACTCGCGCTGCTGCTCGTCGCTGCCCGCGACCGCGATGGAGTTCATGGCCAGGCCGGACTGCACCCCGATGAAGGTCGCGACGCCGGCGTCGACACGGCCGAGTTCGAGTGCCGCCCAGCCGCGGTAGACGGCGGAGTTCTCGAACTGGCGGACCAGTGGGACCCCGGGGCCGTACATGCCGAGCTCGGCGAGCGGTGCGATGACCTGCTTCGGGAACTCGGCGCGGGCCCAGTAGTCGTCGGCGATGGGTGCGACGTCGCGCTCGAGGTACTCGCGGAGCTTCCCGAGGGAGGCGCGTTCCTGGTCGGTCAGCTGCTCCTGGAACCGGTAGAAGTCGGATTCCAGCAGGGGCGTCTGCGCAGCCGTCGTTGACATGACCCCAACGATGCATCATTCTCGAAAACGTTGCAAGACGGGTACGACGACTCGGGGGGAACCGTGAGCAGGCTAGCACTCGGCGCGCTCGGCTCGGCCCTCGTCCCGAGTGCCCTCGCCGCCCGACTGGAGGCCCACCCCGACTCCCAGCGTGCGTTCCGTGCCGCGCGCCACAGCTTCATCGACGGCGCCCGTATCGACATGGGGGCGCTCGCGTCATCGCTCGGGGTCGACCGCACCTCGCTGTTCCGCTGGGTCGGCAACCGCGACCAGCTGCTCTCGGAGATCCTCTGGTCGCTCGCCGTCCCCACGCTCGACGCCGCCGGCCGTGCCGCAGCTGCATCGGGAGCAGCGCGGATCGTCGACGTCCTCGACCGGTTCACGGCGGACCTGATCCGGGCGCCGTACTTCCGGGCGTTCCTGACCCGGGAGCCCGCTCGTGCACTGCGCCTGCTCACGACGACGGACAGTGACGTCCAGCGGCGGTTCGTGGCGGTCGTCGCCTCCCTGATCGCCACCGAGCAGCACGCCGGCGCGTTCGACCCGGCACCGCTCTCCCCCGAGGAACTCGGACGGCTGCTCGTGCGTGTCTCGGAGTCGTTCACCTACGCGGACTTGATCTCGGGCGAGACCCCGGACCCCGAGCGGGCACGTACGACGTTCGAGTACATCCTGCGTCCCACCCGGTGAACGGGCGGAGCGACCGGACAGCCGACCGCCCGCTACCGGAAGCCGTTCTCCTCGAGGAGGTACCGCGGCACACCGTGACCGGTGCAGCGGTCACGACGGCGGACGCCCCGGAGGACCTCACGCACGTGCTCGCCACATCCGGTCCAGGTGGACTTCCCGCACACCGGGCACTGCGCTGACTCACACATGCACCCGTTGTAGCGACACCGACCCCGGAGCGCTCCGAGGCCGGCGTCGATCGGCTACGCGCGCTGCCCGTCGGCGACAGTAGTCGTCAGATGAGGTCGTCGGACAGGTGGTTCGGCGTGCCGAACCGATGCGCCGTGATGGACACCGCCTGCTCGCGGAGGAACGGCAGCATCTCGATCCGCCCGGCCTCGGTCACCGGCTCGGCGTACACCGCGATGTCCGGGCGTCCGTTCGTCCCGACCGCCAGGGCAGCAGCGTCCCCGGCGATGAGTCGGACACGCGTGGACGGGCCGGCAGCGATCCGGGCGGCGAACGTCTCGTCCGACTCGGTCTGCCGCACGGACTCGACGAGCGGGAGCCCGCGGAGCGCGGTGGCCACCGCTTCCGGGAGCGCGGCGGCCGTGGAGACCTGGACGGAGGTGCCCGCACGGAGCGCCGCGGCGACGACCCGTACGAGGCTGTCGACGTCCGACTCACCCTCGGCAGGCGAGGCCAGGCGGACGTGGACGCCCGGGAACGGCAGGTACCGGAAGACGTTGCGCTCGGCGGAGAGTGCGGACACATCGGCCGCGGTCCCGAACTCCGAGGTCCACGCGAGCTCGTCGGACGCGATCGCACGGTCGACCGACTCGGACGCCACACCGGTCGCCCGGACGAAGGCGGACACGTCCGACGACGGCGTCGAGCCAGCGCGGGCGACGGCGGGCTCCCACGAGCCGAGGCCGACCAGGTAGTTCACGCCGCCGGCCTTGGTGCCCGCGCCGACTGCGGACTTCTTCCACCCGCCGAAGGGCTGGCGGCGGACGATCGCACCGGTGATGCTGCGGTTCACGTAGAGGTTGCCCGCCTGGATCCGGCTGAGCCACGTGCCGATCTCGCCCGGGTCCAGGGAGTGCAGACCCGAGGTCAGGCCGTAGTCGACCTCGTTGACGATGTCGATGGCTTCGTCCAGGGTCTCGGCGGTCATGACGCCGAGGATCGGGCCGAAGTACTCGGTGCGGTGGTAGTCCGAGCCCCGCCGGACGCCCTGCCGGACACCCGGGCTCCAGAGCTTGCCGGAGTCGTCGAGCTGCTTCGGCTCGACCGCCCACGACTCCCCCGCGCCGAGCGTCGTGAGACCGTCGAGCAGCTTGCCGGACGCCGGTTCGATGATCGGCCCCATCTGCGTCGTCGGGTCGCTCGGGTACCCGACGGTCAGCGACGACACCGCGTCGAGCAGCTGGTTGCGGAAGCGCTTGGACTTGGCGACCGACCCGACCATGACGACGAGCGACGCGGCCGAGCACTTCTGCCCCGCGTGTCCGAAGGCCGAGGCGACGACGTCCTTGACGGCCAGGTCGAGGTCCGCCGATGGCGTGACGATGACGGCGTTCTTCCCCGAGGTCTCGGCGAGCAGCGGCAGGTCCTGACGGAACGACCGGAACAGCTCGGCGGTCTCGTACGCACCGGTCAGGATCACCCGGTCGACGAGCGGCGACGCGATGAGGGCCTTGCCGAGCGAGGACTCTTCGACGTCGAGGAACGCCAGCACGTCGGCGGGAGCGCCGTGCGCGTCGAGGGCGGTCTCGATCACCGACGCCAGGACGGCACCGCTGCGGGCGGCGGGCGGCGCGGGCTTCAGGACGACCGCGGACCCGGCTGCCAGCGCGGCCAGCGTCGACCCGGCCGGGATCGCCACGGGGAAGTTCCACGGCGGGGTGACCAGCGTCAGTGCGGCCGGGGTGAAGGAGGCGCCGTCGACGGTGTCGAGGGAGGCCGCGAGTTCGCCGTAGAAGTGCGCGAAGTCGATCGCCTCGGACACCTCCGGGTCGGCCTGGTCGATGGTCTTGCCGGTCTCCGACGCCATCACCTCGATGAGGGCGGCGCGGTTCGCCTCCAAGGCGTCACCGACGGCGTGCAGGACGGCACCGCGGGCTGCGCCCGACCACGAGCCCCACGTGGTGCCGGCGTCACGGACGCGCCGCAGGGCGGACTCGAGGGTCGAGGCGGAGGTGATCCGGGCCTCCCGGACGGCCGAGACCCCGAGCGTCGACGAGGCGATACGGGCGGTGATGCCGGCGCCCCACTCGCGGACCGATCCGACGGACGGGTCACTGTCGGGCGTGTTCTCGAAGTGGCCGGGCGCCGGGCGGTCGACGGCGGCGTACCGGTCCGCGACGCGGTGCGGTGCCGGGGCGTCGAGTCCGCCGGGCAGGGCGAGCGGTGCCAGCGAGTCGCGGAAGCGGGCTTCCTCGCGGGCGAAGAGCGTCGGGGAGGACGCGAGCGAGAACACCGCGGACATGAAGTTGTCCTGCGACGCGCCCTCTTCGAGACGGCGGATCAAGTAGGCGATCGCGACGTCGAACTCCCCCGGGTGCACGACCGGCGTGTAGAGCAGCAGCGAACCGACGGTCTTCTTCACCGCGGCGGCCTGCCCCTGCGCCATGCCGAGGAGCATCTCGAACTCGATGCCGTCCCGGACTCCGCGCTGCCCGGCCAGCAGCCAGGCGTGCGCGACGTCGAACAGGTTGTGCCCGGCGACGCCGACCCGGACGTTCGCGATGCGCTCGGGCGTCAGCGCCCAGTCGAGCACGCGCTTGTAGTTCGTGTCCGAGTCCTGCTTGGTGTGCCAGGTCGCGAGCGGCCACCCGTGCACCGACGCCTCGACCTGCTCCATCGGCAGGTTCGCGCCCTTGACCAGGCGGACCTTGATGTCGGCTCCCCCTCGGGCACGACGGGCGGCGGACCACTCCTGCAGGTGCTCCATGGCGGCGAGCGCGTCGGGCAGGTAGGCCTGCAGCACGATCCCCGCTTCGAGGTCGGCGAACTGCGGCTCGTCGAGGAGCTTCGTGAAGACCGCGATGGTGAGGTCGAGGTCCTTGTACTCCTCCATGTCGAGGTTGATGAACTTCCTCGGCGATGCCGCTGCGGCGCGCTCGAACAGCGGGCGGAGCTGCTCGACGATGTCGTCGACGGCGTGGTCGAACGCCCATGGCGAGTGCGGATGGACCGTCGAGGAGACCTTGATCGAGACGTAGTCGACGTCGTCACGGCTGAGGAGCGCGTGGGTGCCGGCGAGACGCCGTGCGGCTTCGCGTTCGCCGAGCACGGCTTCGCCGAGAAGGTTCACGTTGAGGCGGACGCCGTCCTGCTTGATCCCCGCGATCGCGGGGCCGAGCTTCGCGTCGGTCGCGTCGACGATGAGGTGGCCGACCATGTTCCGCAGCACCCGTCGGGCGATCGGCACGACGACGGTCGGGAGGCTCGGTGCCAGTCCGCCACCGAGGCGCACCAGTCCGCGGAGCGCGGCGGGCAGGAACCCAGGTGCGTCCGGCGCGATGGCGCGGAGCTTGCGGGCCGCGACGGCGAGGTCCTCGGGGCGGACGACGCCGTCCACGAAGCCGACGGCGAAGGCGAGGCCCTTCGGGTCGGCGAGGACGCCGGCGAGCTGCTTCGCGGAGCCGTCGACGGGGTACGTCTCGGCCTCCGCGAGCCACTGTCGGACGAGCGCGACGGACGCGTCGGCGAGGTCGTCGTGGACGGTCGGGGCGGCAGCGTCGGAGCGCGGCTGGACGTCGGTCATGGGGACAGTGTGACGGGCGCTCTTTCGGTAGCGGAAGCAACCGTTCCTGATGCATTCCGTTCAGCTCAGCTACGCTTTCGACATGCTCGACGTCCGTCGCCTGGTGCTCCTCCGCGAGCTGTCGATCCGGGGCACGGTCGCAGCCGTCGCCGAGGCGATGAACTTCACCCCGTCGGCGGTGTCGCAGCAGCTCGCCGTGCTCGAGCGCGAGGCCGGCGTCCAGCTGCTCCGCCGTGCCGGGAGACGCCTGCAACTCACGCCGCAGGCCGAGGTGCTGGTCGCGGCAGCGGGCGAGGTGCTCGACACCCTGGAGCGTGCGCAGGCCTCGGTCGAGTCGACGCTGACGAGTGTGCAGGGGCGCATCCGGGTCGCGGTGTTCCAGTCGGCCGCGCTCGCGCTGATGCCGTCCGCGCTCCGCACGATGGCGCTCGAGCACCCCGACGTCCGGGTCGAGATGGTGCAGCGCGAACCGGAGACGGCGCTCAACGAGACCTGGGCCCGGGACTTCGACATGGTGATCGCCGAGCAGTACCCGGCGCACGCGGCACCGCGGTTCCCCGGCCTCGACCGGCGCGACCTGACGACGGACCCGGTGCGGTTGGCGCTGCCGCCGGTGGCGACGGCGCTCTGGCCGGTGGCCTCGCTCAAGGAGGCCGCGACGCTGCCGTGGGTGATGGAACCACGTGGTGCAGCCTCCCGGCACTTCGCCGAGCAGACCTGCCGACGTGCCGGCTTCGAACCCGACGTCCGGTACGAGACCGCCGACCTGCAGGCGCAGATCCGGCTCATCGAGTCCGGCAACGCGGTGGCGCTGATGCCGGACCTGGTCTGGGCCGGCCGGTCGACGAGCTGCCGACTGCTCGAGCTGCCGGAACCGGGGCGCCGGACCCTCTTCACGGCGCAGCGCATCGCGAGCGCTGAGTCCCCGGCGGTGTCGGCGTTCCGGGCGGCGCTCGAGCGGGCGGCCGGCGCTCCCCGATCCTGAGGGCACCATGTCGGGAAATCCCCGATCATGACGGGTTTCCGAGCACTTTTTCCGTGACGGTTTCGTGACCATCCCGGACGGTTCCGCGACACTTCCGCGCCGTACGCTCTGGCCACGGGCCAGCCACTGGGCAGCCCGGCCACACGTCATCCCAGGGGGGAACCCAATGCACAAGACCTGCCTGCCGCCGATCCACCGGATCGCGGCCATCGGCTCCGCCGTCGCCATCGTCGCGGCGTCCTCAGCGTTCGGCATCGGCGTCAGCGTCAGCAGCGCCTCCGCTGACGAGTCGGTGCTGGACACGAGTGTCGCGACGTCCACGGGCGCCGACGCGTCCACCGGGGTCGGCGCGACCACCGGGGTCGGCGCGCCAGCGACCGGTCCGACCGATCCGGCGGTCGGCTCGACCTCGGGTGCCGACGCTGCGCCGGGAGAGACCGGCCGCGATCACGGTGTACCCACTCCGGCAGCCACGCCCGCACCGACAACGACACCGGCTGCACCGGCTGCACCGGCTGCACCGACCGTCCCTCGCGCACCAGCGACGACCACGACCGTCACGCCGGTGGCCGTCACGCCGGTGGCCGTCACGCCGACCGCAGCCGCCGCCCCGTCCGCGACCGCAGCCGGCACCGTCGCGATCACCGGGACGGCCACGACCTGGCACACGCTCCGCGCCGTGACCGACGGCTGGCCTGCCGGCACGACCTTCACCTACCAGTGGACCCTGTCGGGGCCGGTCGTCGGGACGCGCGTCATCGCCGGCGCCACGAGCGACACGTACGTGCTCGGCCACCCGGACGCGACGAGCGACCTGACCGTCGCGGTCACCGGCACCGCACCGGGCGAGGACCCGACGACCGTCACCAGCGCCCCGGTCCACGCGGACTTCAACGACGAGACGACGTTCACCGGCGCAGGTGTCCGCGAGCTCACGGCTCATGCCGGCGAGACGATCTCGGTGCCGATCCAGGCACTGACCGGCGACCAGGGAAGCCTCCGGTACGGCGTGAGCTCGTCGGCCGACGGTCCGATCGACGCCGCAGCCCTCCCCGCGGGACTGACACTGTCCAGCGACGGCGTGCTCTCCGGGTCCACCACGACGGCCCAGGTCATCGACTTCTGGGTCCTGGCCCGGACCTCCCAGGAACCCGCGGGAGCGCCCGGGCAGCACGTCCAGCTGACGGTGGGCCTGGCGGCGGACACGCAACTACGAGCCTTCGTGATGGACTACGACCCGCCGCACTCCCGCTCCTGGACAGTGTCGGCCGACGGGACGACGGAGTACCTCGACGCGCTCTCGGACGACCAGGCGCCGGCGTCCACGCCCATCACGTCGACGGTGGGCTCGACCATCACCGTGAACACCGGCCTGGTCGACCGCTACGGCAACCGCCAGCCGATCCCGGTCATCGACGACGACTGGGCTTCCTCGGTCGCCGGTGACACGCTCGGCAAGTACGACCCGGGCACGGCGGTCACGTTCTCCTCGCCCGGCGTCCGGACGCTCACGGGGACCGCCCCCGACGGCCGGACGATCAGCTTCACGGTCCGCGTGGCGGCGACGGCAACGACTGCCACCCCGACGACCCCCGCGGCCGCCGGTGGCACCACGTCCGGAACGGGCAGCCCCAGCAGTGGCTCGGCGCCGTCCGGCCACCTCGCCTTCACGGGTGCCGACGAGACCGGGCCGATCGCCTGGGCCCTCGGTCTGCTGGCGGCCGGAGCGGCGCTCCTCGTGGCACGGGTGCGTCGACGTCGAGCCTGAACGAGCAGCTGGAGGGGCGTGTCCGAGCCGGGCACGCCCCTCCAGTGCGCCCCGGGGCACCCGTCGGAACACCGGAGCCAGCCCCATCCGACCGAGCGGCGCGATCCTGAGGGCACCATGTCGGGAAATCCCCGATCATGACGGGTTTCTCGGCACGTTTTCCGTGACGGTTTCGTGACCGTGTCGACCGGTTCCGCGGCCTCTGCGGACCCTACGATCTGGCTACGGGCACGCCATCGGGCAGCCCGGCCACACGTCATCCCAGGGGGGAACCCAATGCACAAGACCTGCCTGCCGCCGATCCACCGGATCGCGGCCATCGGCTCCGCCGTCGCCATCGTCGCGGCGTCGTCAGCGTTCGGCATCGGGGCGGTCAGCGCCTCGGCCGACGAGCTCGCACCGAACGCCGCCGTCGGGACGTCCACCAGCGTCGACGCAGCGGCCGACGGCCTGACCGCCGACTCGGCTGCGGGCCCGGCCAGCGCTGCTGCGGGCACCCCGGCCGCGACGACCCCGCCGGCCCCGACGGCCACGCGCGCAGCGCCGACGCTCCCGGAGGCTGCCGTCCCGGCAGCCGCCGCCCCCGCTGCGGCGACGCCCACGCCGAGCGCGGACGCCCCGACCGCGACCCCCGCCGGCACGGTCGCGATCGCCGGCACGACCCGCGCCTGGCAGACCATCTCCGCGGACACGGCCGGCTGGCCGGCGGGCACGACCTTCACGTACCGGTGGGACTTCCACCACCCGGTCCTCGCGAACCGCGACCAGGGCACCCAGCGAACCTACGTCGTGGACCCGGAGCAGGCCGACGGCACCTTCACGGTCACCGTCACCGGCACGGCTCCCGGCATGACGCCGACGTCGGTCACCAGTGCACCGAGCAGCACGGTCGTCGTCGAGGACTCCGACCGGCAGTTCATCTACGGCCAGCGCGTCGTCCCGGTGACCAGCGGTCAGCCCTTCTCCGTCGACCTCGCTCCCGCTGACAACCCCGACCTGTCCTTCTTCGTGAACGGCTCCATCAGCGGCACCGCGGACCCGAGCGTGCTGCCCGCGGGCGTGACCCTCTCGGAGGACGGGGTGCTCTCCGGGACCCTCGAATCCTCGACGCCGCTCCGCGACCAGATCTGGGTCCACGTCACGACGCCGTACCACCCGGGCGGTGGGCTGTCGGAGCGGATCCTGCTGTCCGTCGCCCCGGCGGAGGACGACGGCGGGCTGTCCTTCAGCGGCGGGACGATCGAGGACCACGCCGTCCAGCTCCTCGCGCAGGCCGGCACGGCGTTCTCGCACACGTTCCAGGCATCCGGAGGGCCCGTGGACGAGCCGGTGCGCTACTCGATCGTGCGGCCGGACGGGCAGCCGTTCCCGGCCTCGGACATCGGCGCCTCGTTCCCGGCGGGCATCACGCTCGACCCGACCACCGGTGTCCTCAGCGGCACGGACACGCAGGCGGCCCACTACTCGTTCGCCGTCGTCGCGACCTCCGGCGGACAGACCGCCACCCAGTACGTCGACCTCCGCACGGCCCCCGCTCCGGCGGTCGGTGCCCTCGTGACCGTCACCCGCCCCGGCGACGTCCGGGAGCAGCGCGCCTGGATCGTCAAGCCCGACGGCTCCGTGGAGACCACCTGGTTCCCGAACGGACCGCAGCACGACATCGAGCAGCAGGCCGGCGGTCGCCCCACCGCGGCACAGGGCTCGACGCTGCGGATCGCGGCGGCGCCCGTCGACGCCTTCGGCAACATCACCGTTCCCCTGGACGGCGACTGGGACGGGCGCACGCCCATCGGTGTGACGAGCGACGTCGCGTCCGACGTGGTCGAGCGGACCGGGTGGAACGCAGAGATCACGTTCCCGCACGCGTCGACGCACACGTTGACCGTCACGAGCCAGGGTGTCTCGACCACGTTCCCCGTCACCGTCGTCCCGTCCGCCGGCACCACCGGCACCGGCACCGGCACCACCGGCAGCCTCGCCTTCACCGGCGCCGACACGACGGGCCCGATCGCCTGGGGCCTCGGCCTGCTCGCGTCCGGTGTGGCGCTGCTCACCCTGCGCGCACGGCGTCGTCGGGCCTGAGCCACGAACGACGAGGGGTGTGTCCGACCCGGACGCGCCCCTCGTCCGCGTGCGCCGAGTGTTGTGTGCGCCGAGCTCGGTGTGCGCCGAGCTCCGCGTGCGCCGAGCGTCTTGCGGGAAACCGCACACTCCCCCCAACTCGGGTCACATTCGGGTATCCGGAACCGATCGGTTCACCTATTACCAATACGATCCGACCACGTCGGGGATTCTCGGCTGATTCATACGTTCCGGCATCTGCCCGGACATGGACCCTGGGGGAACCCGTGCACCGCAGCACCGCCTTCGTCCGACGCGCTTGCGCCGTCGGCACCGCAACTGCTCTGATCGGCCTGACGACCGGTCTCGGCGTCATGACCGCGACCACCGCCTACGCCGCCGAGGCTCCGGCCGACACCGCCGCGACCGCGCCGGCCGTCTCGGGTGGCGACTCGACCGTGCCGACTGCTCCGGGCCTCCCGGCCGACGCGGGGACCGCCGCCGGCGCGCCCACCGGCAGCGCGACGACCGCGCCGCCGGTCGCGGACCCGACGAGCCCCGCACCCACGGCGACCCCGACCCCGACCGCCGGCGGTGCACCCACCGGCACCACGCCGACGGCTGCCGCGCCCACCGCTGCGGCTCCGGTCGCACCCACGGCAGTCTCGACCGCCACGGTCAAGCTCTCCGGTACCGCCAAGGTCGGCTCGACGCTCGTCGCGACGACCTCCGGCTTCACCAAGCCCACCTCGTTCTCGTACCTCTGGTCCGTCGGCGGCGTCGCCACCGACATCGACGACGGCAGCTACGTCGTCCAGCCGGGCGACGTCACGAAGGTCGTGACCGTCACGGTCACGAACACGCTGCGTGACGACTCCGTCGAGGTCGCGTCCGCGAAGTCGGCCGCCGTCACCCAGGACCCGGTGTTCGTCGACGCCGCCGGCAAGCCGGTCACCGCCGGTCTCGACCCGGACGGAGAGCGTTTCGCGCTCGACACCACCGCCGGCGAGGCGTTCTCGTACACGTTCCGGGCCACGGGATCGCCGGCACCGACCTTCGCGCTCGCCTGGGCCTACCCGGACGAGGCCGAGGACGACGGCGAGGAGCCCGAGGGCACGCCGGACGACCAGCTGCCCGACGGCATCACGTTCGACGCAGCGACCGGCGTCCTGTCCGGTACGACCGAAGACGCGCTGTACAGCGAGTTCGCCGTCACCGCGACCAGCGGCGGTACGACCGTCACGCAGTACGTCGAGCTGAACGTCGACGCAGCGGCTGCGGCCGGCGTGCAGGTCTTCTCGGCCGACCGCGCCTCGTTCCTCCAGTACATCAAGAGCGGCATCGACGACGGCGGGCCCACGGACGGCACGCTGACGAGCTGGATCATCGATGCACGTGGCCACGTCACGACCGAGATCGAAAAGTACCACTTCTCGTCCGACAGCTGGGAGAGCGAGACGACCGACATCGACGGCGGCCGTCCGACCGTCAAGCAGGGCGGCACGCTCCTCGTCAACGGCGACCTGGTCGACCGGTTCGGCAACACGGTGACCGACGAGGACGGCAACTCGCCGGAGCTCGCCATCACCTCGGACATCGCCTCCGACGTCGTGCGCGAAGACCCCGACCTCGGTGACTACGGCAACTTCCTGAACGTGACCTTCCCGCACGCCTCGGTCCACAACCTGACGGCGGCCGCCGGCGACTTCGCGACGAGCTTCGCCGTCGAGGTCGTCCCGACCGCCACCGCCCCGGTCGCGGCTCCCCCGGTGGTCACGCCCCCGGTGGCAGCCGCGCCGATCGGCACCGTCCCGGTCCGCACCGCCGCACACGGCCGTCTCGCCTACACCGGCTCCGACGCGACCGACTCCCTGCCCTGGGCGCTCGGCATGCTCGCCGCCGGTGCGGCACTGGTGGGCCTGCGCACCGTCCGCCGACGCGCGCAGCGCTGATCCGGACGGGAGGCTCCTCCCGCGGCCCCGTCGATCCCTCCACGGATCGACGGGGCCGTTCCGTCGTCCACAGGTCGGTGACGCGCATCTCCCGGACCGGAGGGCGCGGCTAGCGTTGGAGTCATGCCGAGCCTGCTGCACATCGATTCCTCCGCCGACCTGTCCCACTCCCGCTCCCGCACCCTGACCGCCGCCTTCGCCGACGCCTGGCGTGCCCGCGGCCCGGAGTACACGGTCGTCCGCCGCGACCTGCACGTGGACCCGCTGCCGCACCTCGAGACGTCGGCGCTGCACTGGGCTGCAGCTGACCGCACGGCAGAGGAGTCCGTGCCCGACGCAGCCGAGCAGCTACGCCAGGACGTCATCGACGAACTGCTGGCCGCCGACGTCGTCGTGATCGGTTCACCGCTGTACAACTACACGGTGCCGTCCAGCCTCAAGGCCTGGCTCGACCGCGTGCACATCCCGGGCGTGCTCGTCCCCGGAACCGACGGCACGCCGCAGCCCCTCGCCGGGCGTCCCGTCGTGACCGTCGTCAGCCGCGGTGGCACGTACGACGCGGGGACGCCGACGGAGCACTGGGACCACGCGTCACCGGTGCTCGACATCATCCTCGGCACGGCGCTCGGCATGAAGGTGCACCCCGTCGTGGTCAGTGCGACCCTCGCCGACCGGCTGCCCGGACTCGCACCGTTGGCCGACCACGCCGCTGCCGAGTTCGCGGATGCACGGGTGGTCATGGAACGCCTGGCGACGACGCTCGGCTGACTTCCCGAGCAGCCGACGTGTGCTCAGGCTCGGCGGAGTTCTCCGGCACGTCCGAGCAGGTCGGCGTGGAACACCGTCTGGCTCAGGGCGCTCGCGAGCAGGTAGCCGGACATCGACTCGATGCCGCCGCTGAACGGCACGCGTGACGCGACCTCGAACACCGTGGGGCGGTCCAGGGTGTCCAGCGCGTCGGCGACGTGGCGGGTCCGCTCGTCGCGGTGCGCGGCCAGCACCCGAGCCCGGGCGACCACGTCGTGGAACCGGTACTCGTGGCCCGGGCAGACCTCGAGCCCGGCGTACGGCTCGAGGGCGGCCAAGGAGTCGAGCGAGTCTCGCAGGGGGTTCGAGTCGGTCCGCCCACCCAGGCCGATGCCGGAGTTGATCCGGGGCAGGACGTGGTCGCCCGTGAACAGCAGGCCGTCCCGCTCGTCGACGAAGCAGACGTGGCCACCGGTGTGGCCCGGGGTCCACAGCACACGGAGGTCCCGGCCCGGGATCGGCAGTCGGTCGCCGTCATCGAGCAGCAGGTCGGCGAACGGCGCCTCGACGGTCCCCTGCCCGAGCTGCCGACCGGAGCCCCACACCGCCAGGACACCGTCCAACCGGTCGTCGGGGACTCCCCAGGTCCGGGCGTCCCGCTCGTTCTGCTCGGCATCGGCACGGGCGTCCTGGAGGGCACGGACCTCGGCCGGGTGCATCGCGATCGGGGCTCCTGAACGGCGACGGAGCGCAGCGGCGGCGCCGAGGTGGTCGGCGTGCAGGTGGGTGACCGCGATCAGGGTGACGTCCTCCACCCCGCGTCCGATCGTCCGGAGGGCCTCGGTCAGGACGTCGAGTTCGCCGCCGTCGCTCCAGCCCGGGTCGATCACCGCGAGCGCCCCGTCGTCCCCGGCGACCACGTAGACCAGCGTGGCGTCGGGCACACCACCGCGGAACGGGACCGCGAGCGTCCAGATGCCGGGGCGGACCTCCTCGACGGGTGGCAGCTCACCTGCGGCGAGCGCCGCGGCCTGCACGGGGCTGACGGGCGACGGGTTCGACACGCGACCAGCGTAGTGAGCACGGGCCGAGCGGGCGGGGCGGCCGCGCACCGTGCCTCCAGGCCGTCGTCGGCGACGAGCGCGTAGACAGGCGGCATGGAGACCATCGCGCCCATGCTCGCCAAGGCCGTCGCAGCCGTCCCGGATCCGGACAGCGTCACCGGCGGACTGCGGTACGAGCCGAAGTGGGACGGCTTCCGCGGCATCGTGACGATCGACGGCGACGACGTCGAGATCGGCAGCCGCGGGGCGAAGCCGCTCACCCGCTACTTCCCCGAACTGGTCGAGGCGTTCCGCGCGCAGTTCGGCGGCCGCCCGGGCCCCGTCGTCCTGGACGGCGAGGTGATCGTGCGTTCCGGGGAGCCCGGGCACGAGAAGCTCGACTGGGAAGCGCTGTCCCAACGGATCCACCCGGCGGCTTCACGCATCGCGAAGCTCTCGGTCGAGACGCCGGCGCAGTTCGTGGCGTTCGACCTGCTGCACGTGGACGGGGAGGACCTGACCTCCCGCCCGTTCGACGACCGGCGGGCGGCCCTCGAGTCCCTCGGCGCCGATCTGACCGATCCCCTCTTCGTGACCCGGACCACGCTCGACGTCGAGACGGCCCGTCGGTGGCTCACGTCGTTCGAGGGCGCCGGCCTGGACGGGGTCGTCGCGAAGCCTCGGCAGCGTCCGTACGAGCCGAACAAGCGCACCATGCTCAAGGTCAAGCACCACCGCGAGGCCGACGTCGTCGCGGTCGGCTACCGGGTCCACAAGAGCGGGACGGGCGTCGGCTCGCTGCTGCTCGGGCTGTACGACGAGGACGGTGAACTGCGGATGGTCGGCGGCGTCTCGGCGTTCTCCGACAAGCGTCGGCGTGAGCTGGAGGACGAACTCGAACCGCTCGTCGAGCGGGACGCGGACGGGAGGCCCGTCACCGGTGACGGCGAACGGTCGCGGTTCTCGTCGGGTCGCGACACGTCGTTCGTCCGGCTCGCGCCGGAACGGGTGCTCGAGGTCCGGTACGACCAGATGGAGGGTGACCGCTTCCGGCACACGGTGCAGTTCGCCCGGTGGCGGCCAGATCGGCAGGCTCGCTCGTGCGGGTTCGACCAGCTCGAGGTGCCGGCGGCGTACGACCTCGACGACGTCCTGAGTTGACACTCCCCGCCCCCGCGAACGGGGGTGGAGTTGTCCATTTGGCGCTCGCTCGTCATCAGTAGTTAGCCGAACTAGTGATTGTGTGGAAGCATTCGAGACATCAGGGAAACGGTGGTTCTCCACCCCCTCGAGATCATGGATCGGAGTGGACATGAGCAACGAGATCCTCGTTCGCCGAGCACAGCGCAACCCTCTCAGCGAGGTCCGCGAAGCACGTCACCAGCGTGCCCTGCAGACCAGCGCGATCATCAGCGGGATCGCGGGCGTCACCGCCGCCGCGCTCGCCTTCGTCACGATCGGCCTGGGCGCATGATCGTCCTCGACGGCATCACGCAGGGCAACCGCCGGACCTGGTCCCGCTTGACCCGCCTGCACACGGCGACGGTCGGGTTGCCGCTGCAGACCTCCCGCGTCGACGACGACGACCTGCGCCGCGAGGACTCCTCCTCGCTCATCTGAGCAGGGTCCTCCCGGACGAGCGGGCGCGGTCAGGCCTTCTTGGCCCGTGACGGCTGCACGCGGGGCGGCTCGCCCGGCATCTTCGGGAAGTCGGGCGGGAACGGTAGTTCGCCGAGACCGTCCTCCAGGTCGCGCCGCCACCACTCGAGCAGTGGGTCGATGCTCCGGGGTCCGGCTGACATCGACTCCCACGGGTCCCCGGTCGTGTCGAGCCTCGTGGGCACGGTCAGGATCGTGAACGCCGTCGGGTCGGCGTCATCGAGTTCGTCCCAGGCCAGCGGCGTCGACACCGCCGCGTTCGGCAGCGCCCGCGGGCTGTAGGCGCCGGCCATCGTCCGGTCGCGGTTCGCCTGGTTGAAGTCGACGAAGATCCGCGAGCCGCGCTCCTCCTTCCACCAGGCGGTCGTGACCTGCTCGGGCATCCGCCGTTCGAGTTCGCGGGCGGCGGCGATCACCGCGTGTCGGACGTCCAGGAACTCGTACGCGGGATCGATCGGGGCGAAGACGTGCAGACCACGGTTGCCGCTGGTCTTCACCCATGCCTCCAGTCCGACCTCGGCCAGGACCTTCCGCAACTCGTGCGCGGCGGGGACGGCGTCGTGGAAGTCCGTGCCCGGCTGCGGGTCCAGGTCGATGCGGAGCTGGTCCGGGTGGTCGCTGTCCTCCGCTCGGGAGGCCCAGGGGTGGAACACGACGGTGTTCATCTGCGCTGCCCACACCGCGACGGCCGGTTCGTCGATCACCAGCTGCGGGTGGCTCCGGGCGCTCGGGTAGGTGACCGTCACCGCCCGCACGTACTCGGGAGCGCCCTTCGGCGGGTTCTTCGAGAAGAACTGCTCCCCGTCGACGCCGTCCGGGAACCGCTGCAGCGAGATCGGTCGGTCGCCGTTGGCACGGACGAAGCCGTCCCCCACGGCCACCAGGTACCGAGCCAGATCGAGCTTGGTGATGCCGAGGTCCGGCCACAGCACGCGGGACGGACTGGAGATCCGGACCTCCCGCTCGCCGTCGGGTCCGGGCACGGTGAGCGTCGTCGCCGGTGTCGCCATGCAGCGGAACCTACTCCGACGACGGGAGCACGGGACGAACCGGGACCGGACCCGGCAGGATGGAGCGGTGACGGCGTACCTCGGGGTGGACCTGGCCTGGGGCCTCGGCACCGAACGACGTGCTCCGAACGAGACCGGTCTGGCCGCGCTCGACGGTGACGGCCGGGTGACGGACGCCGGTTGGGCCCGCGGTGTCGACGAGGTCACTGCCTGGATCGCCGAACGGCTCGGCTCCCGGACCCTGATCGCAGTCGACGCGTCGCTCGTCGTCACCAACCCGACGGGTGTCCGTGAGGCCGAACGCCAGGTCGGGCAGCGCTACGGCCGGTGGAAGGTCGCCGCGAACCCGACCAACCTGGCCTCGGCCGCGAGCGCCGGGGCGCGGCTGCTCGACCGGCTGACGGCCCTGGGCGTGACCTACGTCAGCGACACCGCTGCCATGCGCGCCCGGACCGTCCCGGCGGTGTTCGAGTGCTACCCGTACACGACGCTCGTGGGGGTGGGGGAGTTCGGCTACGACGACGAACGGCCCCGCTACAAGCGGCTCGACACGTCCGTCCCCCCGGCCGTCGCACGGCAGCGCCGGGCGGAGGCGTTCGACGAACTCGTCCGGCGCATGCGCACCACGGTGTTCGACCCGCCGCTCGACCTCGACGCGCACCCGCTCACCCGGGACCTCCGCGACCCGTCCGTGCTGCACGGCCCGACGCACAAGCACCGTGAGGACCTGCTCGACGGCGTCCTCTGCGCCTGGACGGCGTCCTTCTGGGAGCGACACGGTGACGAACGGGTGCAGGTGCTGGGTGGCGATCCGGGCCTCCCGTCCGACCCGCTCGACGGGCAGGGCCGGTTGCCGGCCCTCGTCGCCCCCGCGCGCCGGTCGCAGCGTCCCGCTCGCTAGGCTGGCCCGGTGAGCACCACGACCGAACCCTTGCGCATCGGGCTGGTCTCGTTGCACACCTCCCCCGGCGACGAACCCGGATCCGGTGAGGTCGGTGGCATGAACGTCGTGGTCCGCCACCAGGCCGAAGCCCTGGCAGACCGCGGTCACCAGGTCGACATCATCACCCGCCGCTCGGCGCCGACGCAGCCGGACTCCGTCGCCCTCGTGCCCGGCGTGTGCCTGCGGTTCCTGTCGGCCGGTCCCGCCGAGCCGGTCCCCAAGGGCGAGCACGACGCCTTCATCGAACCGTTCCGCCGGGGCCTGGCCGCGCTCGGGCCGTTCGACGTGCTGCACTCGCACCACTGGTTCTCCGGCGCCGCGGCCCTGCCCGTCGCCCGCGACCGCGGCGTGCCGCACGTCCAGTCGTTCCACTCGATCGCCGCTGACAGCGCGACACCGCTCTCCGAGGGTGAGCGCCCGGAGTCCGCTGGTCGGATGGCCGGCGAAGAACGCCTCGCGCGCGAGTCCGACGCCGTGGTCGTCGTCAGCGAAGCCGAGGCCCACACGGTCCGCGCCCGACTCGGCGGCGACCCCGCGCGCGTCTGGATCGTGCCGCCGGGGGTCGACGGGTCGGTGTTCCGACCGGCCAGCGTCGGCGCACGCCGGGCGACCGCCCCCTACGTGGTCGCCGCGGCCCGCGTGCAGCCGCTCAAGGGCCTCGACCTGGCGATCGAGGCCATCGCCGGGATCGACCAGGAGGCCCGCCCCACCCTCGTCATCGCCGGGGACGCCTCGAGCGAAGCGGGCGACCACGTGACCGAACTGCGTCGGCTCGCCGAGTCGCGGGGCATCGCCGACCGCGTCACCTTCATCGGACCCCAGTCGCGTGCCGACCTGGCGTTCCTGTTCCGCGGAGCAGCGGCCGTGCTCGTGCCGTCGCACTCCGAGACGTACGGCCTGGTGGCGCTCGAGGGCTCCGCATCCGGGGTGCCCGTCGTGGCCGCCGCCGCCGGAGGCCTCCGCGAAGCCGTGGTCGACGGCGAGACCGGGGTGGTCCTCGAGTCCCGCGACCCCGCGGTCTGGGCATCGGAGATCCAGCGCATCCTGACCGAGCCGGAGTACGCCGCTGCCCTGGCCTCGGCCGGGCGGGAGCACGCCGAACGTCTCAGCTGGGAGCGGTCGGCGGCCGGACTCGAGCAGGTCTACCTGCGGGTCCTCGGGCGCTGACGGAGCTGCTCGTGTCGGACCCGGTGCTCGAACCCGCGCTCGACCTCACCGCGTTCTGGGACGCCCTCGACGGCGTGCCGACCGCTGCCGATGCCGAGGCGCTGTTCGTCGCCGGCGGTGCTTCGGGCCCGGGCTCGCCCGCGGCCGGTGCGCTGCGGCGAGCGAACCTCGACCGCTACCTGCGGCGCTTCGGACCCGCCGCCGACACGATCCTGGTCGCCGAGGCACCCGGCTGGCGCGGCATGACGAACACCGGCATCCCGTTCACGAGCATGCGGGAGCTGCAGGACCCCGACGGGCTGTTCGCCGACGTGCCCTTCGCGCTGCCGCCCGAGCCGACGGCCCCGTGGGAGGCGTCCTCGCGGGTCGTGCACGCTGCGCTGCGCGGCTGGCACGGCCCCCTGCCAGTGCTCTGGGCCGTGTTCCCGCACCACCCGTTCGTCGCCCCGGACCGGCTGACGAACCGGACACCGCGTCCGGCCGAGGTCCGCGACGGTGCCCCGGTCGCGCTCGCGCTGGCCGAGGCGGTGAACGCCCGACGGTTCGTCGCGGTCGGTCGGAAGGCGCAGGGAGCACTCGCGAGCGCCGGCATCGACGCGATCGCGGTCCGGCACCCGGCACAGGGCGGTGCGACGCAGTTCACCCAGCAGTTGGCGGCACTGCGCTGACGCAGCCGGTCGCCGTGCCGGTCAGGCCGACCGGACCTCGACGCCCTTCGCGGCGAGCGCGTCGGACACGTGCGCCGGCAGCGGAGCCGCCGCGTAGACGACCTTGAGCGACGGCAGGTCGACGAGGTCGTCCCAGTTCTGCGGGTCGTAGCGGTCGTCGGAGCCGTCCCACCCCGGGTGCAGGTCCTGCAGGATCTCGAGGTCCGAGTCGACGGTCAGTTCGGTGACCAGGTCGAGCTGCGACGGCAGCAGGTCGAGGTCGTCGTAGTACTCACGGGCCCGGTCGTCCTGGCCGTCCACGTCCTCGTCGTCCACCACCGCGTCCTCGTCGTCGTCGTCCCCGTCGTAGGGCTCGATGACGTCCAGGTCGTAGCAGAGCACGTCGAGGACGAGCAGCTTCGCGTTGAAGTCCGCGAACTCGATCGGTTCTTCGGTGGTCGTCGACGCCTCGTCCATGCAGGGCAGCGTATCGACCGGCCGCTGACCCTGTCCGGGCCGACCGATTTTGCTGTGGGACTGGACAGGAACGTCTCAGCAGGAACAGGGTGATGCATGGCGACCACGACGAAGACCGAGCGCGACCCGGGGCAGCAGACCGAGCTCCGACGTGTGATCGGTCCGAAACTCCTGCTCCTGTTCATCGTCGGGGACATCCTCGGCACCGGCGTGTACGCCCTCACCGGGCAGGTCGCGGCCGAGGTCGGCGGGGCCGCGTGGCTGCCGTTCCTCATCGCGTTCTCGGTGGCGCTGCTCACGGCGTTCTCGTACCTCGAGCTCGTGACGAAGTACCCGCAGACGGCGGGTGCGGCGCTCTACGTGCACAAGGCGTTCGGCGTCCACTTCGTCACGTTCATCGTGACGTTCATCGTGATGTGTTCCGGCATCACCTCGGCGTCGACGGCGTCACGGGCGTTCGCCGCGAACCTCGGCGTCGGGTTCGGCCTGGAGCTGCCGAACACCGTCGTGATGCTCATCGCGATGGGCTTCATGCTCGCCGTGATGGCGGTGAACTTCCGCGGCGTCAGCGAGAGCGTGAAGACGAACGTGGTGCTGACCCTCGTCGAGCTCTCGGGTCTGGTGCTCGTGATCCTGGTCGGTTTCACCGCGATCGCCGGCGGCAACGCGGACTTCTCGCGCGTGGTGATGTTCGAGACGCCCGAGGACAAGAGCCTGCTGCTGAGTATCTCGACCGCGACGTCGTTGGCCTTCTTCGCGATGGTCGGTTTCGAGGACTCGGTGAACATGGCCGAGGAGACCAAGGACCCGTCGCGGATCTTCCCCCGCGTCATGCTGACGGGCCTCGGCATCACCGCCGTGATCTACGTCCTGGTGTCGATCTGCGCCGTGGCCGTCGTGCCGATCGGTGAGCTGGCCGGCAACGAGACGCCACTGGTCACCGTCGTGCAGACCGCCGCACCGGACTTCCCGATCGGCGCCGTCCTGCCGTTCATCTCGATGTTCGCCGTCGCCAACACCGCGCTGATCAACATGATGATGGCGTCCCGGCTGCTGTACGGCATGAGCAAGCAGGGCGTGCTGCCGGGCTTCCTCGGCCGGGTCTCCCCCGCGCGCCGCACCCCGTCGAACGCGATCCTCTTCACGACCCTGATCTCGCTGGCCCTGATCGGCTGGGTGTCGCTCGACCCGGAGTCGCCGATCGTGGTGATCCTCGGCGGGACCACCTCGCTGCTGCTGCTCGCGGTGTTCGCGGTGGTGAACACCTCGGTGCTGGTGCTCCGCCGCGACCGGGTCGGCCACCGGCACTTCAAGGCCGGGGTCGTGATCCCGGTGATCGGCATCGTCGCCTGCCTGTGGCTCGTGCTGCCGTTCTCGTCCGGCCGCGCGTGGGAGCAGTACCAGATCGCCGGTGCGCTGCTGGCGCTCGGCATCGTCCTCTGGCTCGTGACGTGGTTCACCCACGGTCGGAAGACCGCCGAGAAGGCGCCGACCGGAGTCGTCACGGAACCGACTGCCGTGCAGCGTGACGCCCGGGAGGACCACGATCGCTGACACCGGCCGCTGACACCCGCCGCTGACCCGCTCCACCGCGGCCAGGCATGAGGCCCGGCACCCCACGGGTGCCGGGCCTCTCTGGCTACCGGACGTCAGCTCCGGCGGGCCGGCATCCCGAGGGGACCGGGTGTGCGCTCGACGGCACGGACGGCGAGCGCACGCATCCAGTCGAGTCGCTTGCCCGGCCACCCGTGCACCAGGACCGTCCACTGCTCCGGCAGCGCCGACGCCCCGGCGAGCGCCCCGGCCAGTCCGCCGGTGATCGCGGCGACGGTGTCGGTGTCCCCGCCGCCGCGGACCGCACGTTCGAGGGTGTCCACGACGCCGTCGCCGAGGGTGATCGCGGCGACGGCGGCCTGCAGCGACGCGACGACCCATCCGTTGCGGGCGGTGTGGTCCTCGGGTGTCGAGGACTCGGCCTCGGCGATCCGGTCGAGCCACAGGGTCCGGCGCTCCCGCGGCAGCATCGGCACGCCGCGTCGGACGTCGAGGCGGCCCCGACGGATCGCGTGCCGGATCGCCACGGTCCAGAGGACGCAGGCGTCCCCGGCGTCGTCCTCGTGGTGGGTGAGGTCGCTGACCCGTCGGGCGGCGACGGCGAGGGGCTTCTTCGCGCCGTCACCGAGGAACCCGAGCACGAGCGGCGTCGTCCGCATCAGCGACCCGTTGCCCGCCGACTGCCCGTTCTGCTCGTGCACGGCGCGGGCGGCCGCTTTCGCGGCGTCCTCGGTGTTGGCCGACATCCGCCCGAGCACCGCCCGGGTCTGCGCACCGACGTCCGGCGCGTCCTGCGCCCAGTCGGACCAGGCCGCGAGCAGCCGACCGTGGGTGCGGGGTTCGTTCCACCGGGCGCCGTTCGCGACCGCTTCCAGCACCGGGATCGCCATGCTGGTGTCGTCGGTCCACTCCCCCGGTTCCCACCCGAAGGGGCCGCCGCCGCGCATCTCGACGGGGTGGTCGGCGGCCAGTGCCGGGCCGAACTCGTACGGTGCCCCCAGGGCGTCCCCGCACGCACTGGCCAACACGGCGCCGAGCGCCCGGTCCTGCATCGCTGTGTCCATGGTTCCCTCCGCGCTCCACGCTAGTGCCGCGAACCGGGGGCATGTCGGCACGTGTGTCGTCCAGTCGGAACGCCTAGCCTCGTCGTACCGGACTCCGGTCCGGCCCGCTCCAGCCCGCCGAGGCCCCCACCCCGCTCCACCTGACGAAGGACCGCACCATGCGCCGTGCCGGCATCGCACTCGCGTCGGTGTTCGGCGTCGGTGTGGTCGCCGCGGTGATCGGGGTCATCGTCCTGATCGTCGTCGCGGTGAACTCGTTGAGCGGGCTGGCGTCGTCCTCGGCGACGCCCCGGGCGCTCACCTGCCCGGCCGCGGCGGCGCAGACCGTCGGTGGCGTCGTGGTGCCGGCAGGGCCGGTCGGTGGCTTCTGTCAGGACCGTCTGGTGAACGCCGCTCAGGTGATCCGGGCCGCTCGCGAGCTGGGCATCGGCCCGCACACCCAGGCGGTCGGCGTGATGACCGCGATCGGTGAGTCCGGGCTCGTGAACCTGGACCGTGGCGACGCCGTCGGTCCGGACAGCCGCGGGATCTTCCAGCAGCGGGACAACGGCGCCTGGGGCACGTACGAGCAGCGCATGGACCCGTACACCGCGGCGTCGATGTTCTACGCGAAGCTCGTCAAGGTGCCCGGGTGGAAGACCATGACGCCGACGCAGATGGCGCACGCGGTGCAGGTGAACGCCGACCCCGACCACTACGCGAAGTACTGGCCGACGGCGAAGCGCGTGGTCGAGGGTCTGACCGGCGAGACCGTCCCGGACACAGCGCCCCAGAACTGACAGGCACAGAACTGACCGGCACAACGCCGACAGGCACAGTGCTGACAGGCGCGGGGATGCGCCCGGGCCGTTCACGCCGCTGCCGAAGCGACCGGCTCGTCATCGTCGAGCTCCACCATGGACGCCCCGTCGTCGTGCACCACGACCTGCCCGCGGAGCCGCACATCGTGTTCGTCGAGGGTGCAGGCCATCGCGTCGACCCATTCCCAGTCGACCGGGAACAACCCCGTGGCACCCGGCCGTTCCCAGGCGAGGACGACCTCCGCCGCGCCGACCTGTCGGACGACGTCCTCGACCAGGGCGCCGAAGTCCTCGACCTGGTCGTCGGGTTGGTACGGCAGGTCGGCGACGGGCAGCACGAGCTGCACCGGGATGCCGCGGTCGCTGAGGAACAGCACCCAGCACTGTCGTCGGACAGGGGTCTCGAGGAGCGCGACGACGAGGTCGACCACGTCGTCGTCGGTACGGACTGCGGTTCGCTCGAGTCGCTCGAGCACGTCGGTGTCTGGCATGCCCCCAGCCTCGCCGTCCACCCTGCTCCCGAGGGCGCCGGAGCCGTCCGCTGTGGACAACAGCCGCCGTGCCCGGGGATGTGCAGGACCGATCAGATCCCGATCGAGACCGCCCCGCCGGCGAGCAGCCGTGCCACGACGAAGACCACCACGAGCACCCCGAGACCGAGGAGCGCCACCGGCCAGGCCAGCCGCCGGCGCACCAGCCGGAGCACACACAGCACGAGGGTGACGAGGAACACCAGGGCGACGACCACCGGGCCGAGCGTCACGACCGTGCCGCCGAGCCCTTCGTCGCACCGGTTACCGGGCGCGTCGCACGACCCGAACGAGAGCGCCATGAACTGGATCCCGCGACTCGCGACGACGGTCGCGACCGCACCGAGCAGCAGCAGGACGACGGTCGCGACCACGTCGGCGACGCGACGGCCGCCGCGCAGGGCGGGACGGGCCTCCCGGCCGCCGACAGGATCCGGGCCGGACCGCGCGCCGCCCGCGCGTGTCACGACCGGCCCCCGATCCCGGTGCCGGCCAGGAAGGAGACGGTGCCAGCCAGGACGCCGAGGAGGGAACGCATGGTCCCCATCGTGCCTCCTCCTGACCGCGCGCGTTCGACGGTACGGTCGAGACATGGCCCGCGCACGCGACCACGAACCCCCGGCCGCCCCCGCCACCGCAGCCGTGCTGCTGGGCGGCTTCGCGTTCCTGCAGGGGCTGATCCTGCCCGCCGAGGGCGTCGGCCGCCACCTCGCGATCGGCTTCCTCTTCGGCGGCCTGGGGCTCCTCTCGGCTTGGCGAGCGGTCACCATCGGCCGCGGCCGCCGACACCGTGGTGCCCGCCGGTGGGCGTGGGCCGCAGCCGTCCTCGGCCTGCTCGGCGTCGGCATGCTCGGCTACCAGGGTCTGGTCATCCTGACCGGCGGGGCGCTCCCGCCGCCGTTCTGGTGGCCGTACGCGCAACGCTGACGGTCCGTCACGCGGGCACGTCGGCCGACCGGGAGGCCCGTGCTCCGTCCGGTTCGATGCACCTGGAACGACCGGTACCGTTCCGCCGGAACGGGTGCAGGATGGCCGCATGGCAACGACGCCGAACCCCTCGACCCTGTTCCGACGGAAGCCGATCGACACCATCGACGACGACTCCGGGGGCGAGGGCGGCCTGAAGCGCCACCTCGGCCTCTGGCAGCTCACCGCGATCGGCATCGGCGGCATCATCGGCGCCGGGATCTTCACCCTCGCCGGCACGGTCGCGAACGGTGTCGCCGGACCCGCCGTCCTCATCTCGTTCCTCGTCGCCGGCATCGCGAGTGCTGCGGCAGCGCTGTCCTACGCGGAGTTCGCCGGGCTCATCCCGAAGGCCGGCAGCGCGTACACGTACGGGTACGCGGTGCTCGGCGAGATCGTCGGCTGGTTCATCGGCTGGGACCTGTTGCTCGAGTACACGGCGATCGTGGCGGTGGTCGCGATCGGCATCTCCGGCTACGTCGGGTTCCTGGTCGGCCAGTTCGGCATCGACCTGCCCGCCTGGATGCTCGGCGCGCCCGGCACCGGCGACGGGCACGTCGTCGACGTCTTCGCGATCGCGCTCTGCCTGCTCACCGCGTTCGTCCTCACCCGGGGCATCCGGAGCGCCGCACGCTTCGAGTTCGTCGCGGTCGGGATCAAGGTCGCGCTCGTCGTCCTGATCGTCGTGCTCGGGGTGTTCCACATCGACAGCGCGAACTACTCGCCGTACTTCCCGTTCGGGTTCGGCGGGGTGATGACCGGCGCCGCGACCGTGTTCTTCGCCGTGTTCGGCTACGACGCGATGTCGACCGCTGCCGAGGAGTCCACCGACGCCCGCAAGCACATGCCGAAGGCGATCCTGCTGTCCCTCGGCATCTCGATGGTGCTCTACGTCCTCGCCACGCTCGTGCTGACCGGGATGCAGGACTACCAGGACATCGACCCGGCGTCCGGGTTCTCGTCGGCGTTCGCGTCGGTCGGGCTCGGCGGCGTCGCGAACGTCATCGCGATCGGTGCCATCGTCGGCATCGTCACCGTCCTGGTGACGTTCATGCTCGGTGCCTCGCGCGTCTGGTTCTCGATGAGCCGCGACGGGCTGATGCCGAAGTGGTTCGCGAAGACGGATCCGAAGCGGCACGTGCCGACCCGGGTCACCTGGATCCTCGGCATCGCGTCGGCCGTGCTGGCCGGGGTGCTGCCGATCGGGGTCGTCGCCGAACTGACCAACATCGGCATCCTGCTGGCGTTCGTCGTGGTCTGCACCGCGGTCATCGTGCTCCGCTACCGGCAGCCGGATCTCGACCGGCAGTTCCGGATGCCCTTCATGCCGGTCGTGCCCGCCATCGGCGTGCTGGCGTCACTGTGGCTCGTCTCGTTCCTGCAGTGGGAGACGTGGGTGCGGTTCGCGGTGTGGTTCGCAATCGGGCTCGGCGTGTACTTCGGGTACTCGCGGAAGCACAGCGAGCTCGCCCAGCCCGCGGACCGCTGACCGCAGACCACTGCCCCCCGGACCACAGCGACCAGACCACAGCGACCCGACCATCCAGGGGGTGGTCGGGTCGCTGCGTGTGGCGGTGCGCAGTGTCAGTCGCGTCGGTGCTTGCCGAGCGAGGCCGTCGGCGCCGCCATCGGGTGGTTGCGGAACCAGCGCAGCAGTTCCCGCGCTCGGCTCGCATCGGCGCTGGCGTCGCCGGAGGTCAGGAACTCGTCGAACCCCTCGGGCGGCTCGACCTGCTCGTCGCGGTCGAACGCCATCGTCCACTCCGGGAACCGACGGGTGTGGATCGACTCCTCCACCAGCAGTCGGACCTCGTCATGGCGCGGATCGCCGACGATCCGGCTGTAGGTGGCGATGACGGCGTCGTGCGGACCCTCCAGCAGCTGCATGAACCGACCGGAGCGGTGCACGAGCATGCCGGTGAGACCGTCGGCGGTGTTCCGCTCGCGCGAGTAGTTCAGGACCTCGTCGAGGGCGGGGTCGTCGAACGGCTGGGTGGCCGAGCTCATGTAGACGAGTGACTGCAGCATGATGCTCCCGATGATGTCTCACCAAAGCGGATGCGAACCAGCCCCCGAACGGGCGTGACCTGATCCGGACGACGGCCCGGACAGCGCGGCGACCGCCTGCTACCCGGCCGCCAGCGCCGTGTACGGCACGACCTGGCCGTCCTCGGTGCACACGTGACGCTGCACCCCGGAATCCGTGATCGTCGTGTACTCGGGCGACCACCACGAGGCCGGGCCGTCCGCGACCTTCGGGAACGTGCCGCGTACGACGTCGCCGGTCTCCTCGGGTTCCCCGTCGACCTCGACCTCGTCGGCCTCCGGGTCGTCCGTCGTGCCGTAGTTCCGCAGCACGTCCCGGTCCCAACTCATGAGCATGCCGGCGTAGGCCTGCCGGTCGTCGTCGTCGACCTGCACGCTGTAGGACGTCCGGTCGTCCGCCGCGTCCCGCGGGACGCCTCGGAACTCGATCGTGTACGAGTCGGCGGTCTCGGTCATCGAGACCGTTCCGCCGTCGGTCCCGAGCAGTTCGCAGGTCGCCTTGCCCGGCGTCCCGGCCGCGCGCGTCGGCGTCGGCGTGCCCTCGGCGGTCTCCGTGTCCCCGCCGCCCGCGCAGCCGGTCAGTGCGACCGCGGCGAGCAGCGCCACGACGACCCCGGTCGCGCCCTGCTGGATGCTCTTCCTCGACATGTGTTCCCCCTCGTCTTCTGCGCCCCTCCGGCGCTCGTCCGACCGTACCAACGCCACCCGGACGACGAGCGTCGGCGGGGCCTGGCACGATGTCCCTGTGCCAGCAGCCCCGATGATCGACGCCGTCGACGTCATCCGCTTCGTCGGGCCGCAGACCTTCGGCCGCGCCCGTGACGTCGTGCGCGCCGGCCTGGTCGAGGACGCCACCTGGCACGAGGACGGCACGATCACCGCGACGGTCAGCGGGAGCGCCGACGACCCGTACGACGTGCAGGTCGAGACGACCATCGCCCGCGGCGAGTTCGTCCGTCCGGTCCGCAGTCGCTGCACCTGCCCGCTCGGCGGTGAGTGCAAGCACGTCGCCGCCGCACTCCTCACCATCAACGCCCGTGCCCTCGCCGCGCAGGCCGGCCCCCGCGCGCAGGCGCCCACCCCGCCGACCCCGGACTGGAGGCGCGACCTCGCCCGCCTCGCCGGTGACGACGACGGGACCACCCGCTCCGGCACCGTGCCTGCGAGTGGCGGGATGGGCCTCCAGTTCGAACTCCGCGACGCGGTGCCGGCCCGACTCACCGGACGTGCCCGTGCTGCGGGCCGGACGATGCCCGTCGCCAGTCGGGCGGTGCGCCTCGGCGTGCGCCCGGTCAGCCGGAGTGCAGCGGGCAACTGGGTGCGCGGGCAGCTCACCTGGGGCGCGCTGCCCTACTCGATGAACCGGCTGGGACTCGAGCCGGACCAGCACGCGTGGTTCATGCAGTTCCAGGCGCTGCACCGGGCGGGTGTGCTCGCGGGACTGCCCGGGGAGAGCGACTGGATCCACCTCGACGACTTCCGCAGTCCGCTCCTCTGGCCGCTGCTGCGACAGGCCGAGCCGCTCGGCATCGCGTTCGTCACCGGCAAGCGGGAGGGCGGGGTCGACCTCGGCCTCGACGCCCGGGTCCTGCTCGACGCTGCCCGGACCGCCGAGGGGCTGCTGATCGGCGCGAGCGCGGTGATCGACGGGCGTCCGCTCGCCGAGGGCACCGCGCGGGTCGTCGGCGACCACGGCGTGTACGCGTTCCGCGAGTCGCCCGAGTTCCGCGTGACGCTCGCCCCGACCCCTGCAGCCGTGCCGGAGGACCAGCGGAAGATGCTCGTCGAGGCATCACGCATCACCGTCCCCGCGGACGAGGTCGACGAGTTCCTGGCCGACTGGTCGCCGAAGCTCCGCGGGTCGCTCGGACTCGTCAGCTCCGACGGGTCACTCGAGCTGCCGGAACGGACGCCACCGGAACTCGTGCTCACCGTGACGTTCGAACCGGCCCGGGCACCGCGCACCGACGACCGCGCACACCTGCAGTGGCGCTGGAGCGTCGACGGCCGGAAGGACCCGGTGTCCCTGCACGGGCCGCTGCCGGAGCTCGGGAGCGTGCGCGCGGCGGACGACGTCGCTGACGCCGATGCTGCTGCTGTGGAGCAGGCCACGTCGGGGACGCAGGCCGATCGGGACGGGCGATCCGAGCCTCCCGGCCCCGGTGGCGGACTCGAGTGGTTCCAGGACGGGACCATCGACGGGGCCGACGTCGCCGTCCTGGCGAACGAACTGCTGCCGGCGCTGCCCGCACTCGGCGTCCGCGTCGTCGTGCAGGGTGAGCGTGTCGACTACGAGCGCCTGACCGGGCGGCCGCACATCCGCGTCACGACGATGCCGTCGGACAAGCACGACTGGTTCGACCTCGGCATCTTCGTCAGCGTGAACGGCAAGGAGGTCCCGTTCACGCCCCTGCTCCGGGCGCTCGCCAAGCGCGACCGGCGGATGAAGCTCGTCGACAACTCGTACCTGTCGCTCGCCGACCCCGCGTTCGACCGTCTCAAGGAGGTCATCGAGGAAGCCCGCGAGCTCGACGAGTGGGAACCCGAGCAGCCGCTCACCGTGACGCCGTACCGGGCCTCGCTCTGGTCGGAGTTCGACCAGCTCGCCGACGAGACCGAGCACGACGCACGGTGGAAGGAGATCGCCGGGCGCCTGCTCGACGCGACGGCGCCGGCCGACGCCGTCGTGCCGGCGACCGTGCAGGCCGACCTCCGGCCGTACCAGCGCGACGGGTACGCGTGGTTGACGTTCCTGGTCGAACACGGCGTCGGCGGGGTGCTCGCCGACGACATGGGCCTGGGCAAGACGCTGCAGGCGCTCGCGATGATCGCCGACCGACGGGCCGCCGACCCGGAGGCACCACCCTTCCTCGTCGTCGCGCCCACCTCCGTCGTCGGCAACTGGGCGGACGAAGCGGCGAAGTTCGTCCCGTCGCTGCGCGTCACCACGATCGCCGGCACCTCGCTGAAGGACTCCGCGCGGGTCGCCCGGACCGCCGCCGCGTCGGACGTCGTCGTCACCTCCTACGCCCTGCTCCGGCTCGACGCACCCGCCTACCTCGATCTCAGCTGGTCGGCGCTGCTCCTCGACGAGGCGCAGTTCGTCAAGAACCCGCAGTCGCAGACCCACCGCGTGGCCGCCGAACTCCGCGCCCCCGTGAAGATCGCGATCACCGGCACGCCGCTCGAGAACGGGCTCGCCGACCTCTGGGCACTGTTCGCCGTCGTCGCCCCCGGGCTGCTGTCGTCGTGGACGCGGTTCGGCGACGACTACGTGAAGCCGCTGGCCTCGCCCGAGCTCCGCGGAGCGGCCCGCAAGGAGCTGACCGACCGACTCCGGCGACGCATCCGACCGCTCATGCTCCGTCGGACGAAGGAGAGTGTCGCCGCGGACCTGCCCGAGAAGGTCGAACAGGTCGTCCGGGTCACCCTCGACCCGGCACACCGCGACCTCTACGAGAAGACGCTGAACCGGGAGCGGCTGAAGGTCCTGGACCTCGTCGACGACCTGGACCGCAACCGGATGATCGTCTTCCGCTCGCTGACCCTGCTGCGGATGCTCGCCCTGTCCCCTGCACTCGTGTCGGACGACCACGGCGACGTGCCCAGCGCGAAGCTCGACCTGCTCCTCGACGAACTCGAGACCCTGGCGGCCGAGGGACGCCGGGCGCTGGTGTTCAGCCAGTTCACCTCGTTCCTCAAGATGGTGTCCGCAGCGCTCGACGAACGCGGGGTCGCGTACGAGTACCTCGACGGCTCCACCCGCCGCCGAGGAGTCGTCATCGACCGCTTCCGGGACGGCACCGCCCCGGCGTTCCTCATCTCGCTGAAGGCCGGTGGGTTCGGGCTCACCCTGACCGAGGCCGACACCGTGTTCGTCCTCGACCCGTGGTGGAACCCGGCCGCCGAGAACCAGGCCGTCGACCGGACGCACCGCATCGGGCAGACCCGGTCCGTGACCGTCGAGCGGCTCATCGCGGAGGACACCATCGAGGAGAAGGTCCTCGCGCTCGCGCAGCGGAAGGCCCAGCTGTTCGCCACGATGATCGACGACGATGCGCTGTTCGCCGAGGGGTTGAGCGCAGAGGACATCCGGTCGCTGCTGGCCTGACCCTGCGGCGAGATGTGGGATGCGAAGTCCTCGGTCTGGAGGCCTGGAGCTGACTAGCTTCCGGGAATGCTCATCGAGACTTCCGACCCCCGCACTGCGACTCCGTTCTCCGATGCCTCCGGGTCGTCCCACCTGAGCATGGTGGCTGCGAGGGAACCGGACACTGTCGCGGTCCGCCGGCTGGGTTCCGGCACCGCTGAGTTCGTGCTGCCCAACGGACACCGTCTCAAGCTGGTGGCTGGCAACGGGGCCGGGCACTACCCCGCGGGGTACCTCGAGCGGCTACGGACGACCGGCGAGTGCCGACCCTCGACGCCAACATCCTGATCGGTTGGCTCGATCGGCAGGAGGCCGCAGTCGCGATGCGCACGAGCACCGCGATCGCCACGCTCGATCAACGGCTGGCTGCTGCAGCGCGCCGGGTCGGTTTCTCGGTCGTCGACGAGCCAGCCGAGGACGCAGTTCCGGAACCAGGGCCTGCTTGGCGGGACGTGCTGCCAGCGGCCGGGTGACTCCGACGCCGGGCATCGCTCTGCTCACCGTCGCGACGCGCCGATCTCGGCAAGACACCGCCGAACGCTCGAGACGCCGCGGACTTCGGCGGCGTCTCAGGGGCTCGGCGGCGTCTCGCGCGGACGGCCGCTCGGGACGGGTCAGGCGGCGAGACCGTCGATGCGGGCGATCTCGTCGGCGCTCAGCTCGAGCGTCGCGCCGGCGGCGTTCGACCGGATGCGGTCCGGGTTCGACGACTTCGGAATGACGACGAACTTGTGGGCGACGTGCCAGGCGACGATGACCTGTGCGGCATCGGCGTCGTGGGCCTCGGCGATCTCCACGAGCGTCGGGTCCTGCAGGTTGCTCGCCTTGAACGGGCTGTAGCCCTCGAGCACCACACCGCGGTCCCGGAGCCCGTCCGCGACCGTGCGGTCGAACTCGACCGGGCTCCAGCGGATCTGGTTCACGGCCGGCGTCGCACCCGTCGACTGGATCAACTCGTCGATCTGCTCGAGCGAGTAGTTGCTCACACCGATCGCCCGCGTCAGCCCCGCTTGCTGCGCCTCGACGAGCTGCTGCCACACGTCGGGACGTGCCTCGCCGTTCGGCGGCCAGTGGATGAGCCACAGGTCCAGGTGGTCGAGGCCGAGCTGGTCCAGGCTCTCCTCGATCGTCTCACGGACACGGTCGGCGTTGTCCGGCGGCAGCTTCGTCGTGATGAAGAGGTCCTCGCGTGCCAGGCCGGAGTCGGCGATGGCCTTGCCGACACCGCGCTGGTTGCGGTAGCCGGTCGCGGTGTCGATGTGGCGGTAGCCGGCCTCGAGGGCGGCGGCGACCGCGGCGGGAGCATCGGGCTCCTCGATCTGCCAGGTGCCGAAGCCGAGGAGCGGCATCGAGCCTCCGGTGACGGGCACGGACGGTTGTGCGTAGTCGGTCATGGCTCCTGCCTACGCGGACTGCGGCGCGTGCGTCCCAGCGTGTCGGCGGCCTCCGCCAGGATCGACGGGTCCCCCGAGCACCACCAGGAGCACCACCGAACATGACGTCCCGCCGACGCCGCACCCGCGCCACCATCAAGTCCTCGATCGTCACGCTCGTCCTCGCGGTGGGCGTGTGGGCGCTGTTCTCGTCAGGAGTGCTCTCCACCGGAGCGGACGCGACGACGAGCGCCGGCAGCACCACCACCGACACGGGCGCCCCCGGCACCACCCCACGTCCCACCGTGACCACATCGGCGCAGACGCCCGCGACGACGGGGCCGAGCCGGGCCTCCAGTCCGTCGGCCGACACTGCCCGCACGATGCTCGCCGCCCTCCCGGTGAAGGGGAAGGCGCCCGCGACCGGCTACGACCGGGAGGCCGACTTCGGCACCCCCTGGCTGGACGTCGACCACAACGGCTGCGACACCCGGAACGACGTCCTGGCGCGGGACCTGACCGACATCGTCCGCCAGGGGCCCTGCAAGGTACTGTCCGGCGACCTCGTCTCGCCGTACACCGGTGGCGAGATCGCGTTCGTGCGGGGGAACACGACCTCGACCCTGGTGCAGATCGACCACGTCGTCGCGCTCGAGAACGCCTGGCGCACCGGGGCGCAGCAGCTGTCCCGAGCCGAACGGCAGGCCCTGGCGAACGACCCCGAGAACCTGTTCGCGGTCGACGGGCACTCGAACTCGCAGAAGCGCTCCGCCGACGCCGCGACCTGGCTGCCCGCGGCCAAGGACTTCCGCTGCGAGTACGTCGAGCACCAGATCACGGTCAAGGCGAAGTACCGGCTCTGGGTCGTGCCCGCCGAGCGGGACGCGATGGAGCGAGTCCTCACCACTTGCTGACGGACGGCGCACACCGCTCGCAGTCAGACAACACCTGTAGCGTAAGTCTCGTCCGGCGGACGCCGCCGGCCCTGGACTCGCCGCTCAGCGCCGCGCCGTGACACGGACGCTCCCCGGACCCCGAGCCCTTCATCGTCGAAGACCGCAGGAGGCCTCCACCACATGACCGACCCCAACTCCACGAGCACCAGCACCCGCTTCGCCGACCGCGTCGTCCTCATCACCGGCGGCGGTTCCGGCCTCGGCCGTGCGACCGCAGTCCGTCTGGCCACCGAGGGCGCGAAGCTCGCGCTCGTCGACGTCTCCGAGCAGGGCCTCGAGGCCACGAAGTCCGCCGTGCTCGACGCCGCTCCCGACGCCGAGGTCCTCACCACCATCGCCGACGTCTCCGACGAAGCGCAGGTCGACGCCTACGTCGCCGCCACGGTCGAGCGCTTCGGCCGCATCGACGGCTTCTTCAACAACGCCGGCATCGAGGGCAAGCAGAACCTCACCGAGTCGTTCACCGTCGCCGAGTTCGACAAGGTCGTCTCGATCAACCTCCGGGGCGTGTTCCTGGGCCTCGAGAAGGTCCTCGCCGTGATGCGCCAGCAGGGCTCCGGCATGGTGGTCAACACCGCCAGCGTCGGCGGCATCCGCGGCGTCGGCAACCAGTCCGGCTACGCGGCCGCCAAGCACGGCGTCGTCGGCCTGACCCGCAACTCCGCCGTCGAGTACGGCGAGTTCGGCATCCGCATCAACGCGATCGCGCCGGGCGCCATCTGGACTCCGATGGTCGAGAACTCGATGAAGCAGATCGACCCGGAGAACCCGCGCAAGGCCGCGGAGGAGTTCATCCAGATCAACCCCACCAAGCGCTACGGCGAGGCACCCGAGATCGCCGCGGTCGTCGCCTTCCTGCTCTCGGACGACGCGTCGTACATCAACGCCGCGGTCGTCCCGATCGACGGCGGGCAGTCCGCCAAGTACTGACCTCCCGCGGTCCGTGTCACCGGGGCGCGCCTTCCTGACGGGAGGCGCGCCCCACCTGTTCCGCCCGTCCTGCGTGGCAGCATGGCCGGTGACACGACCGTGGAGGGGAACGCGATGAGCGCCAACGGAACGACAGGGTCCAGCTTCGGGCCCGGAGCCGAGAACACCGGACCCGACGCCGCCGGCGACCTGCGGCGACGCATGGGCGAATCGGCGGAGGGGTTCCTCGGCAGCGCTGCCTGGGTTCCGTGGAAGGCCGCCGGCACCAGCGGTGAACCCGAGGAGGGCAGCGTGGCGCACGTCGTCCTGCGCGACCGTCCGTTCGTGCCGGTCTTCACCGATCCTGCCCAGCTGGCCACGAGCCTCCCGGGCTTGGAAGCACGCGCGATGCCGATGGCCGAACTCGTCACCGCGCTGCCCGAGGAGTTCGGGATCGTCGTCGACCCGACCAGCGCCGAAGCGGCGAACTTCCTGCAGGCCGACGTCGTCGCCGGACTGCGCGCGGGCATCGGCGGCGTGCCGACCGAGGCCGACGAGGACTGACGATGTCCGCCCAGCTGACGCTGCCGCAGGCGTACGCGCTGCTGCTCCTGCGCCCGGACGGCAAGCTCGCCACCACGGGCCAGACGTTCGACCCCGGAGCCGCGGGTGCAGTGCTCGGTGACCTGGCGCTCCGCGGAGTGCTGCAGTTCGACGGACGCAAGGTGATCCCGGCGAAGTCCGCTCCCGTCGGTGACCCGGTGATCGACGGGATGAAGGAACAGATCGATCTCTCGCCATCGCCGCGCCGACCCGCCTCCTGGGTGTCCCGCAACGCGAACGTGACGCTCCGGGCGTCGGTCCTCGGCGGGCTCGTCGACCGCGGGCTCGTGACGCGGCAGGAGCACCGGATCTTCGGCATCCTCGCGTCGGTGCGCTGGCCGGAGCGCGACGGTGGGCCGGCGAAGCTCCTGCGCGGGGAGATCGGTGACGTCCTGCACCTCGGCGTCGCACCCTCGCCGTTCGCGGTCGCGCTCATCGGGCTGCTCAACGCCACGGGGACGATGCGCGGGCAGTTCGGCAAGGTCGACCGACAGCGCGTCAAGGCGCTGACGGACGGGGACTGGGTCGCGGGCGCGGTGAAGTCCGTGGTGCAGAGCCGTCAGACGGCGGCGACGGCCGGGGGCGGTGCGGCCGTGGGCTGAGCGGCCATCTCGAGCTGACCCGCCCGCCGACCGCGTCACGCCGACACATCACTCCCGCGGCGCCACCAACTCGATGAACCGCGACAACAGCGCCAGCCCCGGGATCGACGGCGGCAGCGCTGTCGTCAACGCCGGCGAGTGCACGAGGTACGCCGCCCACTTCGCCCGCGACAGCGCCACGTTCAGCCGGTTCGGCATGAGCAAGAAGTCGAGCCCGCGTGGGATGTCCGCCGCGGAGGACGCGGCCAGCGAGGTGATCGAGACCACGGCCTCCCGGCCCTGGAACAGGTCGACGGTGCCGACCTGCGTGCCGGTGTGGCCGGCCCGGTCGAGAGCGTCCCGGATGACCGCACCCTGCGCGTTGTAGGGCGCGACGACGATGACGTCCTCGTCGGTCAGCTGGCGCGTGCCGCGGTCGTCGGTCCAGGTGCGCCCGACGATGTCGGCGACGAGCGCGACGACCTGCGCTGCTTCCTCCGGCGACGAGGTCGTGTTCCCCGCGTGCACGACGGGCACCGGGTGCACGCCTGGCTCGATCCCGTCGAGGTGCCGCCCGGACACCATCGACGCGAGCTGCCCGTCGTAGGACAACCCCGACACCGCCGCGGTCAGGGCCGGCTCCATCCGCCGGGTCTGCGCGAGGAAGTAGCCGAACTCCGGCGGGAGCACGTGCTCGCCGTCGGCCAGCCAGCCGAGCGCGGACTCGTCGACCGGCTCGGGGTGCGAGCCCTGCGACACCTGCGGCAGCTGCTGCGGGTCGCCGAGGAGCAGCAGGCGTGTGGCGGCGATCGCCGAGGCGATGGTCGGCGCGAGCGAGAACTGCCCCGCCTCGTCGACGACGAGCAGGTCCAGGGAGTGCCGCGCGATGGTCGACTCGTTCGCGAAGGTCCACGCCGTCCCGCCGACGACTCCCCCGGTGCCGGTGTCGGCGCAGGACTGCAGGAACGCCGCGATCGCCGCGCCGTTCTTCACCGGCGTCCACTCGGCGGCCTCGATGTCTTCGGGGTCAGCGCCGCTCTTCGGCTGCTTCACCACCCGGTCGGCGGGGACCCCGGCGGCGATCACCGCGTCGAGGAAGTTCTCGCTGGTTGCATGCGACTGCCCGACGACGCCGACCCGCCAGCCGTGCTCCCGCACGAGCCGTGCGACGACGTTCGACCCGACGTACGTCTTGCCGGTGCCGGGAGGCCCCTGGATCGCCAGGTAGGACCGGTCCAGCCCGAGCAGGGTCGCCACCACGGCGCCCACCGTGTCGTCCCCCACGACCGGTACGAGGGGCCCGCGAGGCGGCACCCGACGCAGCAGGTCGAGCGCCGGGTCGGGCAGCATCGCAGGCAGCGCGTCGAGCACCTCGGCGCCCCATTCGGCGATGGCCTCGGGTTGCGGCTTCGCCCGCGGGGGCGACGACGGCGCGAGGGCGACCGGGAACCCGGTGTGCGGCTCGCCACCGCCGACGGGAAGTCGTTCGAGGACGAGCACCTCGGTGGCGTCGCCGTTGTCCCACACCTCCAGGATGGTGGCGCGGTCGGTCGCGCCCTTCGAGCCGGGGCCCGGGGCGGCGATGGACGCCGGGAGTGGGTCGTCGTACACGAGGTGGGGCGAGCCTCCCGGCCGGAGCCTGGAGCCGGGCGCGAGCGTCCCCGACAACCGGATCTCCCGCGACTGTGAGCGGGCTCGCGGCAGTGTCGCCCAGTCCCGCTCGACGGAGGCGCGTTCGACGACGAGCACGTCGCGGGTGTCGGCCCACTCGTCGACCGGGTTGCGCAGGCGATCGAAGTGGTCCTGCCAGAACGTCTTCGCCTCGCGGCGGTGGTAGTCGATCGCGGCCGCGGCGAGCGCCAGCGCGGTCTGGTCCGGTGTGCGGTCGAGGGCGTCGACGTCCGCCGTCTCGGCGGCCAGCGCGACGTACACCGGGTTCGGCTCGCGCTCGACGGGGATGGGCGGGAGGCCCTCCAGCTCGGTCGTCGTCGTGGCGTCGTGCGCGTGCTCAGCGCGCAGGCCCAGCAACCAGTCGCGGAGGCGCAGCGTCGACCGGCAGTCGTAGGCGTTGTAGTCGGCGACCTGGTCGAGCTGCCGCTGGCCCTCGACGGCGTCGCCGGTGCGGAGTTCGGTGATCGCGTCGACGTAGGCGGTGATGCTGTCGGCCGCGTTCGTCACGTCGCTGAGCCGCAGGTCGTCGCCCATGTACAGCGGCTCGAGCTTCTTGATCGAGTAGCTGCGACTGCCGACGACCAGCGCCTTCCGCACGATCGGGTACAGGTCGACGAGGACGCCGGCGCGCAGCAGGTCGTCGACCGCGTCCTCCCCCACCCCGTGCCGAGCCGCGAGGGACAGCAGGTGCGTCCGTTCGTACGCGGCGTAGTGGTAGATGTGCATGTCCGGGAACTGCTCGCGGCGCTCGGCGATGTACGCCAGGAAGTCCACGAGCGCCTGCCGCTCGTCGCGGATCGTGTGCGCCCAGAACGCGCGGAACTCGGCCCGGTCGTCGACCAGCCCGAACAGGTAGTCGAGGCCCCAGTGCACGCCGTCCTCGGTGTGCAGCGGGTCGCCCTCGAAGTCGAAGAAGACGTCGCCGGGGTCCGGTGCTGGGATCGCGTCGAGGGCGCGTGGGTCGAGGACGTCGAAGGCGGGCCCTGCTTGTCCGGCTTGTCCGGCTTGTCCGGCTTGTCGCTCCGTCTCGATCTGGAGGCTCGCCTGCCGCACCAGACGATCCAGCGTCGTCTTCGACATGGTCGCCACCGGTGCGGTCCGGACCGCCAGGTCGTCGATCGACCGCACACCCTGCCGGATGAGCTTCGTCCGCTGGTCCAGGCGCATGCCGGCGACGAGGACCAGGTCGCGGTGTCGCTGCACCTCCTGCTGGCAGGCGGAGCACCGCCCACAGCTGGAGTAGCGGGGGTCGCCCCATTGCATCGGCTCGTCGGCGGCCAGCCACTCGGCGATCACCCGGATCAACTCCGCCCACTGCGTGCGGTACACCGGGACGATGTCGGCCAGCTCGTGCGTGGTCGTCGTCCGGTCGCCGAGGACCAGGTGTACCTGCTGCCCGGTCGGGATGCCGTGCGCACGCATCTGCTCGGCGTAGGCGGCGAGCTGCAGCAGGGCACTGATCTTGGCGTGGCGGGCGAGCTTGGTGTCGTAGACCTCGTACTCACCGCGGTCGTTGCGGATGATGAAGTCCGCGAAGCCGATGAAGCCCGTGCCGTCCGCCGACGCGGGGACGTGGAACGTCGGTTGGTACAGGACGTCGGCGCCGTCCCGCATGGCCTGGAGCGCTGCGGCTGCCGCCTCCCGGTACTGCGACGGGGCCGGACGGTCGAACTCCACGACGTCGTGGGTTTCCTTGAGGATCTCGAGGTAGTCGAGCTCGTGCTGGTCCCCCAGGCGGGCTGTCCGGTCGAGCATGTCGTCGTGCTCGTCGGGCAGGGGTTCGCCGCGGCCGAGCTTGGCGTCGAGGCGGCGGAGGAACGCCCACTCGCAGGTCGCCCACGTGGTGAGGTCGCTGGGGCTGAGCAGGGCTCGTCCGTCCTCGGTGATCTGCACTGCGCTCCCTGCTGTCGATGTCCGTCCAGGGTAGGGGCGGGCACCGACGTCACTGGCGCGTGCAGCAGCCTCCCGTACGGTTGCCACATGGAACCCGGGGACTCCAGCACCACACTGCTGCGGAAGAACGCCAACCTGCTCATCGACCATGGTGCGAAGGACCAGTCCGTCGCGGCAGAGCTGGGCCTGCTCGTGCCTGGGCGGAAGGGCACGGAGGGGATCGGCGGCAAGCTCGTCCTCACCTCGACCGCGCTGTTCTTCGAGGGCCACGCGGTGAACCGCGTCCGCCCGCAGTTCGGCTTCCCCTTGGGCGAGATCGCTTCGCTCAGCGACGTGTCACGAGGCCTGTCGCGGCAGCTCCGGGTCGAACTCCGAAGCGGTGTGCACGGGCGCTTCGTGGTGTGGGGCGTCCCGCGGCTCATCGCGGCGATCGAGGAGGCCCGCGCCGCGCTCTGAGCCAAGGTCGCGGCCGCGCCGTCACGACTACGACTCCAGGCGCACGAACCTCGGTCCGTCGTACCCGTCACGCGACACGTGCGCGGTGAAGTCCGCGAGCGTCCGCACCCAGTGCCCGTGCTCGCCGTACAGCGCCTGGTACACGACGACCGGCTCCTCGGTCCCGACGTCCTGTGCCAGGAGCACAACCTGGTACTCCCCGCCCTTGAAGTGCCGGTACCGCCCTGGGGTCACGTCATCGCTCATCCTCCCGATGCTACGGAGACGACAGCCGACCGTGCGCCGCCGTTCCCGGTACGGTGTCCGTCGAAGGGGGAACGATGAGCGACAGCATCAACCAGTGGGGCGGAAGCGCGACCAAGGCGGAGGTGGCGCCGCAGATCGTCGTGCGCCGGCCGCTGTTCCCCGGCGTGATCTTCCTGGCCCTCGGCGTGATCGGCCTGGTGATCGGTGTTCCGGGGCTCGTCTTCCAGATTATCGCGGGCTCGGACGACAGCCCCGCGTTCGGCATCTTCATCGTCCTCGGAGCGGGGTCCTTGCTGCTTGGCCTGGCTCTCGCCGCCGGGCGGATCAACGTCTACGACCGGCACTACGACGTGAAGTCCGGCTTCGGGAAGTTCCACCGCCGCGAAGTCGAGGACATCCACACGCTCCGTCTCGGCAAGCAGTCGAACGGCAGTGTGACGTTCATCAGCCTCACCGCCTGGAACGAGCGGCGGAAGAAGCAGTTCATGGTCTTCACGAACTACCGCGGCTACCGCGAGTTCACCGCATGGCTGGACAAGCGCCGCCCCGAGCAGTGGGCGGAATGCGAGCGGCTGGGCGTTCCGGACTAGTCACACCGCTCAACACCCTTGGTCCAGCGGGCCACGCGACGTAGTGTCCAGACCATGACTGTCGCCCTCTCACTCGCGATCGTCGCCGGCGTCCTCGCCGTCGCGACGATCCTCGGTCTGCTGCTCCGCAGCCGCACCGGCCGAGCGCGCATGGTCACGTCCCGAGGCAGCGATGCGACAACGGTGACCGACCTCGCCGACCGGGAGGCGTTCGGCACCGCCGCCACGCTCCTCCAGTTCTCGACGCCCACCTGCGCACGTTGCCCCGCCACGGCGCGGCAACTCGACGCGGTCGCCGCGTCGAAGTCGGGCACGGCACAGGATCCGGCCCGAGTCCGCCGCCTCGAGATCGACCTCGCCGAACGCCCGGAGCTCGCCCGGCGCTTCGACGTGATGCAGACCCCGACCGTGCTCCTCGTGGACGGAACGCAGACCGTCCGAGCCCGCTTCGGTGGACCGCCCCGCCAGCCCGAACTCATCGCCGCGCTCGACGCCGTCCTCACCGAGGAGCACCCATGACCACCAGCCCTGCACCCTCCCGAGGGATCGACCCCCGTTCGCCCCGCTTCGGCGCCGCGATCACGACGGTCCTCCTCGCGCTCGACATCGTCCTCACCCTCAACGACAGCACGCGGACGATCGGCATCGTGCTGCTCGCCGTCATCACCGCGCTCTTCGCCTGGGGAGGTCTCGCCGGCATCGCCCGCCACCCGTACGGCGCCGTGTTCCGCCACCTGGTGCGCCCGCGGCTCGGCCCGCCCGCCGAACTCGAAGCGCCCGAGCCCCCGACCTTCGCCCAGCGCGTCGGACTCGTCGTGACCGGTGTCGCCCTCGTCCTGGCGCTCCTCGGCGTCCCCTACGCCGCACCGGTCGGCGCTGCCGTCGCCCTGGTCGCCGCGTTCCTCAACGCGGCGTTCGACGTCTGCATCGGGTGCCTGATGTACGTCTGGCTCGTGCGCGTCGGCGTCTTCCGCAGCCGCAGCAGCGTCGCGTAGCACCGGGTCCGGCGTCGGAAGCTCCCCCCACGGCAGCTTCCGACGCCGCCACCAGTGCCACCGGTCAGCGCCCGCCGACCGCCTGCTCCGACATCGCCACGAGGTCGTCCACCCGCAGCTCCGGCCACCCGTGCAGCACGGCTCGCCACTCTTCAGGCAGCGCCGCAGCCCCGTACAGCGCACCTGCGAGGCCACCGGCGATCGCCGCGACCGTGTCCGTGTCGTTGCCCGACCGGACTGCGCGGACCAGGGCGTCCTCGAGCGAGGTCGACGACCGCACTGCCGCGTAGGCCGCCTGCAGTGCCGACACGACCCACCCGTTCGTCGCGGTGAAGGCCACCGGCTCCGCGTGCTCCGCGGCGACGAGTCGCTCGGTCCACGTCCGTCGAGCCGCCGGCGCGAGCAGGTCCAGCCCCCGCAGGACGTCGAGCTCGCCGTGCAGCACCGCGTGCCGGATCGCGACGCACCACAGCACACACGCGTCCCCCGCGTCCGCTTCGTGGTGGGTCAGGTCGCTGACGGCGCGGGCCGCCGTGGCGAGCCGCTCCTCCTCGCCGTCGTCGCCGCGCAGGTACGCAACGACCAACGGCACGGTCCGCATCAGCGACCCGTTGCCGGCCGACCGGCCGGTCGACTCGTGCACCTGGCGGGCAGCAACGCGGCTGGCGGAGGCGGTCCGAGCCTCCAGACCGCCCAGGACGCTCCTCGTCTGGATCCCGACGTCGGGTGCGGTCTGCGCCCACCGCGCCCAGGCGACGACCAAGCCGTCGAGGGTGGCTTCCGCAGCCGGGTCGTCACCTCGGGCGACGGCCTGGAGGATCGGCACGGCCATGCTCGTGTCGTCCGTCCACTCCCCTGGTCGCCACCCGAACGAGCCGCCACCCTGCATCAGGATCGGCGTCGGTTCCGGGACGGGCGGGCCGAACTCGTAGCCCGCGCCGAGGGCGTCACCGGCGGCGGAGCCGAGGACGGCGCCGACGGCGCGGTCGAGGATCGTGGTGTGCTCGTTCATGGCGAGGCCTCCGGATGCAGATTAGCGCAGTTCCGCGCTAATCCGATCTTGCAATGCCCTGGCGATTAGCGCAAGTGCGCGTAAACTCCTGGCCGTGGCTGACACCGAGTACCGCGACCCGAGCGGCAAGCGCCTGGCGGACTACCCGCACCCCTCCGTGGCGGTCGACACCGCGGTCATGACCGTCGTCGACGGCGAGCTGTCAGTGCTGCAGGTCCGCGACGCCGTCGACGGTGACTGGCGGCTGCCCGGGACGTTCGTGCACGAGGGCGAACGGCTCGCCGACTCGGTGCTGCGGTCCCTCCGCGAAAAGGCTGGCGTCGAGGGGCTCGCACCACGGCAGCTCCACGTGTTCGACGACCCGGCGCGGGACTCGCGGGGGTGGGTGCTGTCCGTGGCGCACCTCGACGTCGTGCCCGCCGCTGCCCTGACGATCGACTCCGCACGGGCTCGCCTGGTGCCCGTCGCGGCAGCGGGGGCGATGGTGCACGCGCACGACGACATCCTCGAGTACGCGGTGGCACAGCTGCGGGAGGACCACCGTGACCGGCCGGACCCGCACGGGTTGCTCGCGGAGCCGTTCACGATGACCGAGCTGCGGCGGTTGCACGAGGTGGTGCTCGGGGTGGAGTTGCAGCCGGACACCTTCCGGAGGGCGATGGTGGTGCGGCTGGTGGTGGCCGAGGGGAAGCGGGCGGAGGGGCCGGGGAAGCCGGCGGGGTTGTACCGGCGGGGGTGAGAGCGACAGCAGCGTGTCGCTCGTCGCGGTAGCCCTGCTCGCGCACCCGTGCCCCCAGAGGTACTGAGCGAGCCGATCGACGACACCGCGGCAGGGTCACGGGGAGATCGTCGCGCCCGAATCGCGGAAGTGCTGGTCTGATGTTCTGGATTTGTGTATGGTGTTGCACGCCTCGCCCCGTGCCCGTCCCAACGAACTCGAAAGGAGGGAACATGCAGAACAACGAGAGCGCCAACATGCTCCAGAGCTTCACGCTGGACGACAGGGTTGCAGAACTCGACGTCGTGGATGACCTGTGGTACTTCGTCGTCGGAAGCGGCGGCGCCGTGATCGTCGGCAGCGGTAAGGGCTGATCACCAGTCCGGGGAACGGGGCGGGGCCCCACCGTTTCCCGACAGCAACACGAGGACAAACCATGGCTGAGCCACGCTGGAGCGTCGGCATCAACTTTGATTCGAAGTGCAACGCACGATGCGCACACTGCTGCGTCAGCAGTTCTCCGAACGCGACGGCCAACCTCGACGACGACCTTGTCGACAACATCGTCGACGAGCTCCTCCGCGAGCCCAATGTGCGCGAGATCGGCCTCACCGGCGGTGAGCCCCTCATCCGGCGGGCTCGGACGATGTCGATCATCGCCCGGATCACCGCCAGCGGACGAGTGGCCTCGTGCGTGACCAACGGCTTCTGGGGGGTCACACGCCGAGCCGCAGACCGAGTCCTGGCCGAGTTCGAGGATGCCGGACTGCGGGAGCTCACGCTGAGCTACGACGACTTCCACTCGCCCTACGTCAAACCGGAGCGGATCAGGAACATCCTCGATGCCTCGCACGACAGACGTATCAAGGTCGTCCTCAACATGTGCGTGAGTCGGTCAAAGGACTCTCGCGCACTGCTGGCAGAACTCGGTGACAGCGTTCACGGCATCCAGATCACCCAGTTCCCCGTTGTTCCCGCCGGCGAGGCACGATCGCTTCCGGAGTCCGACTTCCACCGCCGCCCGATCACCCGGGGCATGCTGCACTGCCCGGGGAATCAGGTGATCTTCCACAATGACGGTAACGTTTACCCGTGCTGTTCGCCGCCGATCTTCGACACGAGGATGACGCTCGGCCGGGCAGGTGCGCAGTCGTTCGAGCAAGTGGTCGACACGTTCGAGCGCAATGCCCTGCTCGGGATCATGCAGCGGGAGGGGTTCCAGTGGTTCATCGACGCGATACGGCGGGTCGCACCGGACGCACCCGCCGCCACGGTCACCGAAGTGGTCTCGGCCTGCGAACTGCGCTCGATCGTCTTCAGGGACGAGGAATCGATCGCCCTCATCAGGCCACAGGTCGACGCGTACTGGGCAGCTGTCGATGCGGCCTGATCAGGTCTACGCCGATGATCGATGCGAACTCCGCATCTCTGGTGGACACGCGGTGGTCTTCGATCGCCTGGAGCGTACCTACTACCGCGCCCCGGTCGACTCGTTGCCCGAGTCGATACGGACCGCCGCGCGAATCCGGCGGTCGTCTGCTCCGACTTGGGCTGCGTGGAGCACCGTCGGAACGCTCCCGGCACTCCTCGCAGTCAATGCCATGCTCCTGCCGACGAGCACGACGCCGGCGGACTCGTCAGCAGCGATCGCAGCGGCCGTCTACCTGGTGTTCTCGGTCCTCATCCACGAAGGAGCACACGTTCTCGTGCTCCGCGGATTCGGCCGCTCGGTCGATCGTGTCGGGTTCAAGCTCAACTACCGGGTCTTCCCGGCGTTCTACGTCCGGATGAACCAGAGCCTGCTCCTGAGCAGACAGGAACAGGTCATCGTCCATGCTGCCGGCATCTTGGCGAACCTCGCCACCAACGCCCTCCTGCTGGTCGGGAACACCTGGGCCGTCCGGTCCTCGGGCATCGAAGTCGCGGCACACCTGGTCTTCATCGCGGTGGCCTGGAACGTCGTACCGGTCTTGAACTCCGACGGTTACCGGGTGCTCCTCGCCCTAGCCGGCGTCGACGCTGCACGCACTCTCCTGGCGAACCCCCCGTGGCTGATCGGCTTCAAGGTCGCGGGCGTCGTCTTCATCGTCTTCGTGGTCATCCGCACCGCCCTCACACTGACAAGGAACCTCATTGCCTGACCTCCTGACGATCCAAGGCTTGACCGTGCGGTTTGGCCGTCGAACCGCCGTCGACGACCTCTCACTGACGATCGAGGACCGGGGCCGCGTGGTCGGGCTGTTCGGTCAGAACGGGGCTGGCAAGAGCACACTCATACGGTCGATGTGTGGAGTGATCAACAGGTACCGCGGAGTGATTTCGCTCCACGGCGGCTCCATCGCCTACCTCCCCGACGCACCATTCCTCTACGGACACCTCCGACTGGATCAGTGCGTCGCACTCGCACGCCAGCTGTGGTCGGACTTCGATGCCGACGTCGCTCGGAGGATCTTCGCCGAGCTCGGTCTTCCCGATGACCTCAGGGTCAGCCAGGCATCCAAGGGGATGTCGGAGCAGATCCACCTCGGCCTCGTCCTGAGTCGACGCTGCCAGCTGTACGTGTTCGACGAACCGCTCGCCGCTGTCGACCCCTGGACACGGGACCGCTTGGTGCAACTGATCGGAGAGCACCGCTTGTCAGGTTCCACTGCGCTCATCTCGACGCACCTCGTGGCAGGACTGGAAGACCTCTTCGACGAAGCGATCGTCGTGCACGACGGTGCGCTCGTCCTGCACGAAGACGTCCATGCGATCGCTGCACGCGGCGGTCTGGAAGCACGAGTCAAGGAAGTGATCTCCGCTGATGCTCTGGCGCGTTGAGTTCCGCAAGCACCTGCCGGTGTTCGTCGCCGCGTACCTCGCCACGACGGTGACCGGCGTTGCCGCCGTGGTCGCACCCGACATCGTCACCCTGGACGTCATCCGAGCACTGTGCACCTTGTTGTGTTGGAGCGCGACGACTGTCTACTCAGCCGTCGTGGTGTTCGCGTTCCTCGTTCTCGGGCGTGACCAGCTGTTCCAGATCAGCACCAGAAGTCGTTGGCAGCTCGTCGGACTCAAACTGGGCGTCCTCGCGGTGTTGCTCACGGTCCAGCACCTCCTGACGGTCAGTCTGCAGCTGCAGAGCCTCCTCGAACCCGCAGGAGCAGACGCGGCAGGCGTGATCGGGTACGTGACGCTGGCGAAGGTCGTTTCGATCGCGGCGTTCCTGCTCTCGGTGACCTTCCTTGCAACGCTGTCGAAAGTGCTCCGTGGTCGAGGAGTTTCGACTTCGTTCTTCGCCGTCGGCCTGCTCGTCGTCATCGGCGTGCAGGCCGTCTTGCTCTGGCGGATCGGGGCGCCGAACACGCAAGAGTTCTTCATCGGCGTCGGGGGGCAGCTGTTCACGGTCAACCTCTACGCGAACATCCTGCCGCTGACCCTCACTGGTCCGAGCGGTGGCTTCCTGCCGCCGATCTCGGGTTTGTCGGTCGTCTTGAACCTGATCGCCGCGATCGTGTTCGCCGCTGCATGGGCTGTCCTCGCGAAAGTTCGTAGGTTCGACTTCCTGCCGATGTGAAGTCGATGTCGTCACCTCGAGGTCGTGCCGGCTGTCTCCCTGTCGATCGACGAAGAGCGGGCGCGCCTGGTGCCCGTCGCCTCAGCAGGGGCGATGGTGCAAGCGCACGACGACATCCTCGAGTACGCGGTGGTGCAGCTACGGGAGGACCATTCACGAAGACCGAGCTGCGACGGTTGCGCGAAGTGGTGCTCGGAGTGGAGTTGCAGCCGGACATGTTCCGAAGGGCGACCGTGGGGCGGCTCGTGGCCGCGGAGGGCAACCGGGCGAAGGGGCCGGGAACGCCGGCAGGGCTGTACCGGGTGGGGTGAGGGGCAGCGCCGCGCAGGCCGTTATCGCGGCGGTCCGCCAGCACCCAGGTATCAGCCGCATTCCCGCGTTTGCTCGGCGCCCGCCTCCGCTCCCGGACCCGTTCACCGCGAGGAGGGTTCGGTTCTCGCCCGTGATGAGGTTCAGTAGCCGACTGCGGCAACGTACGTCTGTAAACGTTGCAGGCGCTCGCACGGCCCAGCCCTCGGACTGCCGCGCTTGACCTGATTCCGACGATTTGGTCGTCGGGATCAGCGTCCGGACGGACGGCTTGCGTGATCACAGCATCCTGGAGGGCCGGCGCCGGTCCGCCCTGTCGAACTCCGTTGCGTGCGACCTCGACTCGGCCGCGGGGCGGGAGGCGGACATCGCCATCGACGCCGTCGTCGGCCCCGAGTTCAGAGCCGGGTCGACCCGCCTGAAGGCGAGCACCGCGCAGAAGCTCGTGTTCAAAATGCTCACCACGCTCGCGATGGTGCGCAGCCACGAGACGTACGGCGACCGCATGGTCGACGTGCGGTCGACGAACGCGAAGCTTGTCGCCCGGGCGTTCTCGCTCGTGCAGGACGTCACCGGCGCTCCCCCCACCGAGGTCCAGGCAGCGCTCGATGCCTCGGACGGCGAGATCAAGACCGCCATCGCCGTGATCCTGACCGGCGCCTCCGCTGCTTCGGCCCGCGAGCACCTCGATGCTGCTGCTGGCTCGTTGCGCGCCGTGCTGTAGACCCCGTTCCCCCTTTTTCCGTTTCCTTTCCCCGAGGAGCACAGCAATGCCCGATGCCCAGCAACTCGCCCAGCAGATCCTCGACGCCGTCGGCGGTTCCGCGAACATCGCAGACGTCGAGAACTGCATGACCCGCCTGCGGGTCGAGGTCGTGTCCGACTCGTCCGTCGCGCTCGAGTACCTCAAAGCCACCGACGGCGTCCTGGCCGCCATCGCGGCCGGCTCGAACCTGCAGATCGTGCTCGGCCCGGGTCTCGTCGACCGCGTGGCCGACGACCTGGAGGCCCTGCGCGCGGCCGCCCCGCCGGCTGCGGCTCGTGGTCTTCGCCGGAAGAGCTGGCGGCTCGCGGCGCCGGGATCAAGTCAACTGCGCGGGCTCGCTCCGACGGGCGCACCATGCGCGCGACCCCGAAGATCTCCGCGATCTTCATTCCGCTCGTCCCCGCGCTGATCGCCTGTGGGCTCATCGCCGGGATCGACGGCATCCTGACGAATGTGGGGTGGGTGCCCGGGGTGACCCCGTTCCCCGGCGTGCTCTCGTCCGGCTTCCTCTCGCTGCTCGCCGTGTTCGTCGGGAGGACGCCGCGAATGAGTTCGGCGGCACGCCCATCCTCGGTGGCGCGGTCGGCGGCATCATCGTCGCTGCCGGTGTCGCGAACGTCACCGTGTTCGGTGAGACCTTGGCCCCGGGCAGGGCGGTGTGCTCGGACCGCTGGCCAGTGGCGTCCTCGCCGCCTACGTCGAGCGCTTCATGCGCCGGGTCACGCCGGACGTCATCGCGCTCATCGTGGTGCCGACCGTCACCGTCCTCGTCGCCGGTTCGGTGACACTCGGGATCCTGATGTCCGTCGCCAGTGTCGTCTCGGTCGCGATCGGTACTGCTGCGCCCTGGCTGCTCGCGAACGGCGGGGCCTTCACCGGCTTCGTGCTCGGAGGGCTCTTCCTGCCCCTCGTCATGACTGGGATGCACCAGGGGCTCATCCCGATCCACACCACCCTGATCGACCAGACCGGGTGGACCGTGCTGCTGCCCGTCCTGGCGATGGGTGGTGCCGGGCAGATCGGTGCGTGCATCGCGCTGTGGGTGCGATTCCGTTCAAATGCCTCGCTGGTGCGGACCATCCGCGGTGCTCTTCCCGCTGGGTTCCTCGGTGTCAATGAGCCCCTGATCTACGGTGTGACGCTCCCCCTGGGGCGGCCGTTCATCACCGCGTGTATCGGCGGAGCGTTCGGCGGCGGTGTCGTCGGACTGTTCGACCAGCTCGGGCACTCCGTCGGGGCGATCGCCATCGGGGCCTCGGACCTGTCGCTCATCCCGCTGCTGAACGGCTCGTCCGGCTACGGCTGGGCGTTGCTCGGGTACGGGTCGGGGCTCGTGGTGGCGTACGTCGTGGGGTTCGTGGCGACGTTGTTGTTCGGGGTGTCGGCGTCGGTGCGGGCGGATCTCGAGGCGCAGTCGTCAGCTTCGGCCGGGGACCCTGTCGCTCCGGATGCCCCGCTCGACGTGTCGGTCGCGTCGGTCGGAGCGACCGCGGCTACCTCGCGCTGATCGCCCGCTCCCCACACCGAAGTCCACCGTCGGTCCGTCCACAGATCACCGCTCGGATCCCCAACTCATCGAATACTTGGTGAGGATCGGAGCGTGGAGAAGTGGGAAGCAGACGATGCTCGTCGGCAGCACATGGCTCGTTTCGGTCGACGAGACACTGCGCCCGAACTTGCCCTGCGTCGTGAACCGCACCGCCGAGGGCGACGGTTCTTCGTCGATCGGCGCGTCAGCAGTCGGTGCCGTGTCCGACCCGACCTCGTGTCCCCACGTGCACGGATCGCTGTCTTCGTCGACGGGTGTTTTTGGCACTTCTGCGAGGAGCACGTCCACTTGCCGAAGGCGAACGCCGAGCTGTGCCGTCGGAAGTTGCTCGCCAACCGCCGTTGGAACACGCAGAACCAGGCGATCCTGGTGTGACAAGGCTGGCGTGTCTTGCGGTTCTGAAGGTCCCGAGAACGCCGCCACCACCGTCGAGCGCGCGCTCGATTCGTCGAGTCCGATCTCTCGCACCGGCCCAACTCGAAACATCAAGCGAAGTCGGGGCAGATCCGTCGTGGGCGCGGGGTCGCGCTGAACGAAAGTGGGCCGGAGCTGCATCCGCAATCCGACTCGACCGAGTCGAGCCACGGAGTGTCGGCGGCTTGCCGATAGCCTGAGCACCCGAGCACACTTCGCCAAAGAACGTGCTTCGACGTGCAAGGAGTACCCCAGAAATGCCGCCGACCACCAAGGAAACGCAGCGTGCCGAGCTGCACAAGACCATCTGGCGCATCGCCAACGACCTGCGCGGCTCAGTTGACGGCTGGGACTTCAAGAGCTACGTACTGGGCATGCTGTTCTACCGGTTCATCTCCGAGAACCTGACCGCATACATCAACAAGGGCGAGCACGAAGCTGGCGACGGTGACTTCGACTACGCGCATCTCGACGACAAGCAGGCTGAGTTCGCACGCGTCGAGGTCGTCGCTGAGAAGGGCTTCTTCGTCCTCCCGAGCGAGTTGTTCGTTAACGTCCGCAAGCGCGGAGCACAGGACGATAACCTCAACGAGACGCTCGAACGCGTGTTCAAGAACATCGAAGGCTCGGCGCTTGGCACCGATTCCGAGGCCGATCTGAAGGGCCTGTTCGACGACCTCGACGTCAACAGCAACAAGCTTGGCGCCACGATTGCTCGTCGCAATGAGAAGCTCGTCAAGCTGCTCGACGCAATCGGCGACCTGCCGCTCGGGCGCTTCGAGGACAACTCGATCGACCTCTTCGGCGATGCCTACGAGTACCTGATGCAGATGTACGCGGCCAACGCCGGCAAATCTGGGGGCGAATACTACACGCCGCAGGAGGTCTCCGAGCTGCTGGCGCGCATCGCGGTCTCAGGCAAGAAGTCGGTGAACAAGGTATACGACCCCGCGGTGGGCTCGGGCTCACTGCTGCTGAAGTTCGCCAAGGTTCTCGGCAAGGAAAACGTCCGTCAGGGGTTCTACGGCCAGGAGATTAACCTGACCACATACAATTTGGCACGCATCAACATGTTCTTGCACGACATCAACTACGCCGACTTCAACCTAGCCCACGGCGACACGCTTATCGAGCCGGCGCACTGGGACGATGAGCCGTTCGAAGCAATCGTCTCCAACCCGCCCTACTCGATACGCTGGGAGGGGGACGCCAACCCGCTGCTCATCAACGACGAGCGCTACGCGCCGGCCGGCGTACTAGCCCCGAAATCGAAGGCTGACCTCGCCTTCACAATGCACATGCTCAGCTGGCTCGCCGTTAACGGCACCGCTGCCATCGTCGAGTTTCCGGGAGTTTTGTATCGCGGCGGAACCGAGGCGAAGATCCGCACTTACCTGATCGACAACAACTACGTCGACGCCGTCATCCAGTTGCCGCCGGACCTCTTCTTCGGTACCACCATCGCGACCTGCATCTTGGTGCTCAAGAAATCGAAAAAGACCAGCGACGTACTGTTTATCGACGCCTCGGCCGAGTGCAAGCGAGTGGGCAATAAGAACAAGCTGACCCCAGCTCACCAGAAGAACATTCTCGGCTCGTACGAGGCGCGCGAGAGCACGGACCACTTCGCTACGCTCGTGAGTAACGAGAATATCGCGGCCAACGGATACAACATCGCAGTTTCGTCCTACGTTAAGGCGGAGGATACTCGCGAGGTTGTGGACATTGAGGCGCTCAACGCGGAGATAGCGCGCAACGTCGCGCATCAGGCCGACCTACGCACCTCGATCGACAAAATTGTCGCCCACCTGGAAGCGAGGGGAGATGCGGTTATCTGAATTGCTCTCAAAAGCGCCGAGCGTCACCTCCGCGCAGGTCGAAGGGTTCCTTGACGATCGCCCACTCGCCTGGGGCAAGCACAAGAGGATCAAGGTGGGCAAGATATTCCACAACTTCCATTGCCGGAGCTGTGGTGATGTGCGCACCTTTGAGTCGGGCGAAGAACTCTATTGTCTCGGCTTGGGCGCTGAGCAGATCAGTCTCGACGCAACGTTGCGATGCATGGTCTGCAAAGCCTCGGTGGAAGCCTGGTTCCTCGTCAGTGCGGACGAGGACATCTCCGGCCGCGCGCCCGAAGTCCGCGTTGACCGCTATGCCGAGAATCTTCGAGACCGGGCGGATAGAATCGGAGCGGTCGACGGCCCTTTCGCGGACCTCGTCAAACGCGCCCAGCTCGCGTACGAGAGCGGTCTTGGCGCGGGCGCCGTGATTTACCTGCGCAAAATCTTCGAGAAGATCACGTGGGAGGTTGCCGACCTCGTCGGAGTGGGGACGAAAAAGCCAAACGGCAACCCTCGTCCGTTTTCCGCCGTGCTCAAGGAGGTCAATGAACAGCGAATGATTATCCCGCAGCGGTTTTCGAGCGATGGATACCAGCTATTCAGTGAACTCAGCGGAATCATTCACGGCGACTCAAGTGAGGCGGAAGCGCTAGAAAAGTTCAAGCCATGCCTCCAGCTCGTGCTGGGAGTTGTTGATGAGGTTAGCCGTGACAATAAGGTTGCCAAGGCGATCGAGGACCTCGGCTGGAATATCGACCTGATTAACGCGATGGCCACAACGGGAGATGCCGCATGAGTAGCATTGACGAGCTCATCTCGGAACTTGCGACGAGCGGCGTGCCGCATCTTACCTTAGGTGACGTCGCTCGATATTCCGATACACGGGTAGATGCGTTCGAACTCGACGAGACAAACTTCGTCGGCGTCGACAACTTGGTCGCAGACAAAGGCGGTCGTGTCGATGCGAGCTACCCTCCAAATACCGCCCGCCTGACCGCATATGAGCCCGGTGACATTCTTATCGGCAACATCCGTCCATACCTTAAGAAGGTTTGGCGTGCCACGAACGCCGGTGGCTGTAGTGGCGATGTCCTCGCTATTCGTATCCTGCAAGAGCATCGCAAATCACTTGATTCTGGGTTCCTATACTACTTGTTGTCCTCTGATCGATTCTTTGCGTACAACATGGGACACGCTAAAGGCGCGAGGATGCCGCGCGGAAACAAAGCTGCCATCCTGGATTTCCAAATCCCCTTCCCTCCCCTTAAGATCCAGCGAGAGATCGTGAGAATATTGGATCAGTTTACTGAGCTGCAAGCGGAACTGGACGGGGAACTGGAAGCGGAACTGAACGCTCGGCGCTCTCAGTACGAATACTATCGTGCAAGGCTGATCGACCGAGCCTCGAAGGATGAGATTTGGAGGCCGCTAGGTGAGCTCGCAAGTGTGCGCACAGGCCAGGCGCCCCCTCATGGGGTTCCAGCTAGTTCAGGCGATTTCGCATTCGTGAATGCGGGAACAACGGAGTCTGGAAGATCACCCGAGAGTAATACCGAGGCCGACTCGGTGACAATCCCGTCCCGTGGACAAGGCGCGGTCGGCATCGTTGGGTATCAGGACGCGCCCTTTTGGTGCGGACCGCTTTGTTATCGGATACGCAGCAACGAGGAGCGCTTGAGCACTCGTTTCCTCTATTACTTTCTGAAGTCCATTCAACCTTCGATCCGGGCACTCCAGCAGACTGGTGGCACGCCCGCGCTCAATCGCAAGGAGTTGATACTCGTCGAGGTGCCTCTACCCTCAATCGAAGTACAGGCTCACGTAGTGGACGTCCTTGATCGGTTCGACGCGCTCGTGGATGGCCTGAGTGCTGGTCTGCTGGCTGAACTCACCGCTCGCCGCAAGCAGTACGAGTACTACCGTAATCGTCTCCTGACGTTCAAGGAGCCTGCCGCATGATCGACGCACTTCCACGCAAGTACGACCCGATCGCCGTCTCCGCTGAGAGCACGGTCGTTTCGGAGTACATTTCGGACGCTCACGACGCAACGGCGTACCAGTCAGAGGCTGACCTCGAGCGCGACATGATCGGCCTGCTGGAGGGTCAGGCGTACGAGTATTTACCTGTCAGGTCCGAGGGGCAGCTCGTTGCGAACCTTCGTGCTCAGCTCGAGACGCTCAACGACTTCACGTTCTCGGAGGCCGAGTGGGACGTGTTCTTCGCCACGCGCATCGCCGGCAAGACTGATGGCATCATCGAGAAGACTGTGCGCATTCAGGAAGACCATGTCCAGATCCTCAAGCGAGATGACGGGTCGACAAAGAACATCTCTCTCATCGACAAAAAGAACGTCCACAACAATCGCCTGCAGGTCATTAACCAATACGAGATCGCCAAGGCTGACGAGAGTGACGGCGGTGGCAACTACGCCAACCGCTACGACGTGACCGTGCTGGTCAACGGTCTCCCGATGGTTCACATCGAGTTGAAGCGCCGCGGTGTCGACATCCGCGATGCGTTCAATCAGATCAACCGCTACCAGCGCGACAGCTTTTGGGCTGGTTCTGGTCTCTTCGAGTATATTCAGCTGTTTGTCATCAGCAATGGTACGCTAACGAAATACTACTCGAACAGCACGCGCGCCAAGCATCTCAAGGAAGCAAGCTCCAAGCCTGCCCGCGGCAAGAAGTCGAGTAACTCGTTCGAGTTCACTTCATGGTGGGCGGACGCGCAGAACAAGCCGATTCAGGAGCTGACGGCCTTCGTTAGAACCTTCTTCGCCAAGCGCGCTCTGCTCAACATCCTTACGAAGTACTGCGTGCTGACTGCAGACCGAGACCTGCTGGTCATGCGGCCATATCAGATCGCGGCGACCGAGCGGATCCTGCAGAAGATCGACATGGCCACGAACTACAAGAAGCTCGGCACGATCGAGGCTGGCGGCTATGTCTGGCACACCACGGGCTCGGGTAAGACCCTGACGTCGTTCAAGGCTGCCCAGTTGGCGAGCAAGCTGCTGGACGTCAGCAAGGTGCTCTTTGTCGTCGACCGCAAGGACCTCGACTACCAGACGATGCGTGAGTACGACCGCTTCGAGAAGGGGGCAGCCAACTCAAATTCATCTACGGCCGTCCTCAAGAAGCAGCTCGAAGATCCGAACGCGCGGATCATTATTACGACAATCCAGAAGCTGTCGACCTTCATTAAGGCCAACAAGGGACACGAAATCTACTCGGGTCACGTCGTCATCATCTTCGATGAGTGCCATCGCTCGCAGTTCGGTGACATGCACACCGACATCACGCGGGCATTCAAGCGCTACAACCTGTTCGGCTTCACCGGTACGCCGATCTTCTCGGCCAACGCTGGCGCCGGCCGCAACCCGCAGCTGCGTACTACCGAGCAGGCATTCGGCGAAAAGCTGCACACCTACACGATCGTCGACGCGATCAGGGATAGGAACGTCCTACCGTTCCGCATCGACTACATCAACACCGTGAAGGTCGGGGACCCGGAGGACAAGCAAATATCGTCTATCGACCGCGAGAAGGCGTTGCTTGATCCTCGTCGTATCGACGAGATTGTGAAGTACACCCTCGATCACTTCGATCAGAAGACTCGGCGTACCTCGAGCTACGAGCACTCGGTGGTCACGAACGTCGTTGAGTCGGCGCGATCCCGTCGGCAGGCTGAGGCGATCAACGAGAAGAAGCGGGTCCGCGGTTTCAACGCTCTGTTCGCAACCGCCTCGATCGAAGCTGCGCAGCGGTACTACCTCGCGTTTAAGGCCCAGCAGGAGTCGCTCACACCGGACCAGCAGCTCAAGATCGGTATCATTTTCAGCTACGGTGCCAACGAGCCGACCGACGATAGCTTCCTCGACGACGAGGCGTTCGATACCGAACGGCTCAGCGGGGGAGCCCGCGACTTCATCGAGTCGGCCATTGGCGACTACAATGTGATGTTCGGCACGAGCTACGACACGAGCACCGACAAGTTCCAGAACTACTACAAGGACCTGTCACAGCGGATGAAGAATCGCGAGATCGACCTGGTCATCGTGGTGAACATGTTTCTTACTGGCTTCGACGCCACGACGATGAACACGCTGTTCGTCGATAAGAACCTGCGCTCGCACGGCCTTATCCAGGCGTACTCCCGCCCCAATCGCATCCTGAACTCCATCAAGTCCTATGGCAATATCGTTGCCTTCCGCGACCTCGAGGAGGAGACGAACGCCGCCCTCGAGCTGTTCGGCAACAAAGACGCCCGCGGCGTCGTGCTGCTCAAGCCATACGGCGATTATTATGCCGAGTATGCCGAAAAGGTCATCAAGCTGCTGCAGACCTACCCGCTTGGGCAGGCCATCGTTGGCGAGACCGCGCAGAAGGACTTCATCGGACTGTTCGGCGCCATCCTGCGGCTGCAGAACATTTTGACATCTTTCGACGAGTTTGCCCGCCAAGACCCGCTCACAGAACGCCAGGGGCAAGACTACCGCTCCGTCTATCTCGACCTCTACGCGGAGTTCCGCAAGGACCACAACAGTGACAAGGAGACGATTAACGAGGATGTCGTCTTCGAGATCGAGCTCGTTAAGCAAGTCGAAATCAACGTCGACTACATCCTCATGCTCGTCGAGAGGCTGCGCAGTGGGAAGGGCGACGGCGAGGACAAGGAGATCCGGGATCAGATAACCCGCGCCGTCGACGCCAGCCCAAGCCTGCGCAGCAAGCGCGACCTGGTGGAGAGCTTCGTCGACTCCGTCTCCTTAGATCGGATTATCGATGAGCAGTGGCGCGCGTTCGTTGATGCGAAGCGTCAGGTTGAGCTGAAGGCCATCATCGAGCAGGAGAACCTCAAGCCTGACCAAACCCGTGAGTTCGTTGATAGCGCCTTCCGTGACGGCCAGCTCCGAATCAGCGGCACCGAGATCACTCGGATCCTGCCGCCCGTTTCACGCTTCAACCGCGAGGCCGGTCATGGCGAGAAGAAGAAGCGTGTTGTCGAATCCCTGACGCGGTTCTTTGAACGCTTCTTTGGATTGGGGAGCACGAGCCAATGATGGCGGTGCGTGCCGAAGAACAGGGCAAAGGACCTTTGTATGGAGTCCGTTCAGCGGCAGTTTGAGGAGACCAGCTAGGGCACTGTTCCGAATCTCGACCACGATGCGTGCACCGAGTTATCCATCATGGCTGGAGACATGAGGGGGCTCGGTCTTGGCGTGCTTTCCGGTGCGCAGGTAGGGATCTGGGCGCTGGCTTTCGACGAGCCGGCAGACAAAGACTTATTGAACCCCTGGCAATCTGTCGGTCGATATAATGGCTGCTCCACAGGCAGTGGCACTGCTGTCGGCTGTTCGTTTGTACAGAATTCATCGTCGCTAACGGCGCACAAATACCCGTTGACGAGCCACACGAGGTACGGCGCGATCATCACCGTCCCATGGACGTCGAGCGTGGACGCCTACTGCGCAGCGTCGGCTGTCCCACCTCCCGCAACACAACTCGCGGTGCAGGCACCTCCAGCGCCGTCCGCGACCGATGGCGTCGCCTGGCGACGCAACGATGCCAGTCGTACCGGGTCTCCGGGCTGAACCGTCATCGTAGTGGCGCTCCGCGAGGAGCGGATCTCGCACCGCGACGCGTCCGCCGGACCTTCCACGTGGAGATCGCGCCTCACGAACGATGGCCCTATCTTGGCATCGTGGTCGGTCATGGCGGCGTTGAGTCGCGTCAGCAGGTCGGCAATATCATGCTGGAGAGCGTGCGGCGCCGGCCAGCACGTCCCGGACGGGGGCGCGTTGCGAGTGCAGCTCGATAAACGCAAAGTGCCGTCGCACCGGGGAACTGCGCTGTCCTCGAGCGACGGATCGATAAGTTGATCCGTACGAACGCCATCTCCGACGAACCGCTGCCTCCTATTTTGACTGCCCGGCGCGCCTCAGGCCCGAAGACAGATGAGGCGGCCGTCGACCGCACGGGTGAACAAATGTGAGTACCTGTTCGCCCGAGCGCTCACCTGGGACGGGCTGAGCGGACGACCATCACCGCGCTCGTACGATCCCGCTGCGTTGATGGCCTCGGCGATAGCGCTGCTTGTCATCGGCGCACCATTTTCGCGTAGGACCTCGAGCATGGCTTCGTGGAGGTACATTCGGCCATCCTGGCGCAAGCGCACGCTTGTGCCTAGGTTTCCTCGTCGGCCGCTTCGTCATCCGTTCCTACGAGGTACTCGGCGCGGACCTCCGTGAGAACGGTGTCGTCTTCTCGCGCCCAGTAGTGCCAGCCCGCTTCGGCGCTGTTGCCGCTGACTGCTTTCGCTGCGCCGCTGAGGGTGGCGTGCACGCTGCCGCTGTCGAGGTGGATGCTGCCGTCCTGTCCGATCGTCGCCGTCCTACCTGCGGCGCCCCCGGGCCGAGCGCGGAGGAGGCCACCAACCGTGAGCAGGCCGGCGCGGACCAGGTCAGCGACTTCGACACGGTGCACGGTGCGGTCCGCGCCGTCCTCGTGCTGCACATGGTGGCCATCCGGCACAGGCCAGACCTTCAAGATCATCTCCGCGAGCGTGGCGGTGCGGGCTGCGATCAGGCTGTCATCCCAAGCCGGCTGCTGGCCGCCGATCACGGGGCGGGTGATGAGCAGCGATGAGTACCGCTCGAGCGTCGTCCTCTTCGCGTCCCACGCGGCGTTGGAGAGCCGACTGTTAAGCGCTTGCGTCGCGAGGGTGAGGTTGCCGAGGGTCTGCACGACCCGGTCTCGCTCCGACTCGATCTGCTCGGAAGGTGCGGGCCAGTTCGCCCGCCACTCCTGCGGCATGATGTGCTCGATCGTGTAGACGCCACGGCTGATGGTGCCGTCGCCGTAGCGGTGCCCGGCCGGATAGCCGCGAAGGTTGTCCTCGACAGCTTCGAGGACCATCCGCAGCCGCGCTCGGCGGAACCGCTTGTACGCCTGCACACTGCGCAGCTCTCTGGCCACTTCGGCGTCGTCGGGCCAGTACGCGGTGCTGGTGGCCTGTTTCGCCAGGAACGCTTCCGCAGCGTCCGCGACATCATCGCCCGGTTGCGCGCTCAGATGGGCGAGCAGGTCCAGGAGGAATCGATTGGCGCCCTGCGATGGAGCGCGCACGAGTGCTCGGCGCACGAACCAGCTCTCCAGTACGGCGAGCAGCCGGTCTCGGACACGGTTCGGGATGCCTGCCTGCTCGGGCTCGCCGAGCCAGATCAGTATCGGTTTCGCGAGCTCGGAGTCAAGCGTGCTGGTTCGGTACACGAACAAGCCCAGACGGGTCAGCTCTCCGTCGCGCGCCTCCGCGGCGACGGTGAAGTCCCGATACCGGGTTGCGGCCGCGTGGATCTCGGGCAGGAGCTGGCTGACACGGCTGGTGGTGGGGTCGGTAGCGAATCGTTTGAAGGCCGCGAACACCTCCCGAGCCGGGATCTCCCGCATCGTGCGTGCGGTCAGCCACTGGGTCAGGAACAGGGATGCTCGGGAGTAGAGGATGCGGCCAGCACGCACCTCGGTCTCCCAGAACGGGGTCTCGAACTGCGCCCACCACTGCCGGTACGCGTCTTCAGTCGCCTCGGGCGTAGTGTTCAGCCGTTGGAATACGAAGTTCTTGATCAGGTCTGCCGCGGACAGCGGTGTCCCACGCGCGTTCAGGGTCTCGAAGATCTCTTGCGCGTCCTCGTCGGCCTGCAGCTGGATCACGACCAGCTGCAGCTTCGTCGTGATAGCAGCGACGAGGGTCCGCGCCGCCATCTCCGGAATGTCCGCAGCATCGAGCCAGGCCGCGATAGCAGTGGCGAAGAACCGGTGTGATTCCACCAGCCGGGACCGCTCAAGGCTCTCGTACGCCACCGGCGGGGTGGCACGCATGACGCCCGTGAAGGCGGGCCGGTCGCGATTCGTCGGCCACAGTTTGAACTGGTCCTCCGCCACGATGCGGAACGCCTGTTGGTTCTCTACCAGGTCGATGACCTGTCCTGCGACGGCCGTCCATCCGCGGAAGTCGAGCTCGGCGTGCAGAGCATCCAGCAGCAGCTGCAGCGTGGTCAACCGCTGCTGCCCGTCGATCACGGACCACGCTGGCAAGCCGCCGAGAGGCACCTGCTGCTGTTGGAGCACAATCGCGCCCATGAAGTGCGTCGCTTCTGGTCGTTCCGTGACGGCGTGCACGAGGCGGGTGATGTCCTGCCACAGCGGCTCCCACTGCAACTCGGCCGACCACACGTAGGGCCGCTGGAAGAGCGGCAACACGAACCGTTGCGGGGAGAAGAACACTTCTTGCGGGCTCCGCACCTGCGTCAGCACCCGTGAACCCCCATCCTCGACATGCGTCGGACCCGGCCGATCACGACTGCACCGGCTCCGACGACTCAGGAGCGGCCTTGTCCGATGCGGTGGCGCTGGCCGCGGACTGCGATGTCGGGTTGGCGGTCTCGAGGGTGGCCAGATGCTTCCGCAATCGCTTCGCCATCGGCAGGAACGTCGCCAACGTCAAACCGCCGGAAAACACGCCTCCAACGACGGGTATCGTCTTCGCGACCCCCTTTGCGAAGATGCTCTTGCTCATCTGAACACCGAGGTGCTTCGCGACCGTCTTGACGATCGGGTAGATCACGCCGTGGGTGAGGGCTTGCTTCGGCAGCTGCTTGACCATCTGCGTCGCAAGCTTCTCGGCGACCATGCCGACGCCCTTGTTCGCCGCCTGCACGCCGAACATCACGCCCACGAACAGCGTCAGGAGGTTCTGCGTGCCGTCGTCAGGCTCGTCGCCGTCCTTCCCGAATAAGTCCGGCCAGCTGTAGAGGTACGCCAATTTCTGCGCGATCCGAAGCATGTGTGCCAAGTACTGCGCGGAATCGATGGGGATGGTTCCGGCGAGGGCGAAGCCACCGGGGATACCTGCCACCGCAGAGATCGCTGTGACCCTGCTGGTTTCGTTCGTGATCGACGCGTCCGCGATCATGCGGAGGGTGGCCGCCGGGATCCCCGCCGCTGCCGGCGTCTCGGCAACCGCGGTCCGTATCTGCTCCTCCGTGCAGTACCGCGCGAGCGACCTCCGCAGGAACGCTGCCCTATCGATCCGAACACCCGGCAGCTTCGTTGCGACGACAAGCGCATTCCCGAAGCCCGAATTTGACGAGGTGCTCTCAGTAGTTCCCATGATGGGTTCAAACTAGTCGACTTCACAGACAGCGAAAAGCCGAGCGAGCCGCCGCGGCAACGTCTGAGCATCGTGAGCGACATCAGTGCGCCGATCCGCCACCCCACCCCAGAACGGGTGCTCGCGCCGAGCCTGAGCACTCCACCAGGATGGGGCAGCACCGCGCGCCCAGGGGAAGACGCGCGTTGCGCCGAGCAACATCCCCATGGGACCAACCATGACGATGGCCGGAGAATCCGCAGGGGTCGAGGCACACCGCCAACGCAGCCACGCACGCGAACTCCGCCGCCAAGCGGACGACGCTGAGCAACGAGCCGCACGGTTCGAGATCGCCCATCGCACCGAGAGCGAGACCGCACGCATCCTGGCCCCACTCGCCGGCATCGGGTACCACCTGCTCGCAGATCGACGCTGGCCGGGCAGCCGCACCGCCCAAGTCGACATGGTGGTCGTCGGCCGCGCCGGTGTCTTCATCGTCGACACGAAGGCCTGGCGCGAGGTCGCGGTCCACGGCGACCGGATCACCCGCGGCCAAGAGGACGTCACCGACGACATCGCCCGCCTCGCCGACCTCGCGTACAGCACCGAGGCAGCACTGGCGGACACGGGTCTGGCACCCGGCGAGGTCCACGCGGTCGCCGCCCTCGCCGGCCAGAAGCGGATGCACGCTCGCGTCGCCTCGGTCGACGTGATCGGTGCCATCGACCTCGTCGGACACATCACCAAGCGCGGAGCCCGACTGTCGGCGTCCCGCGTCGACGAGGTTCTCGCCGCGATGCTGCAACACTTCCCCGTGATCGGCGATGGCGAAGCACCACCGCCACAGGTCGTCGTCCCGGCACCGGTACTCCCCCGCGAACCCGACGTACTCGTGCCGACGATCGACACCACGGACGACGAGCTGACAGACCAGCTCCTCGACGGCGTGCTCGAAGCGCCGATCGAGGACTGGATGGCGTTCCTCGATCCGGCACAGGCCAAGCTCGTTCGCCGCAGCTTCAACGGCCCGGCACGCATCCGCGGCGCTGCCGGCACCGGCAAGACCGTCGTCGGCCTGCACCGAGCGGCCTACCTCGCGCGCGCGACAGGCGGCCGCGTGCTGTTCACGACGTACATCAGCACCCTGCCGAAGGTCCTCGAGTCGCTCCTTGAACGCCTCGCGCCCGACATGGTCGGTCGCGTTGACTTCATGGGCGTCCACGCGTTCGCCACGCGCCTGCTGAAGGAACGCGGGATCGCGTTCCGCGCTCCTGGACGGGAGGCCCGGCTCGCGTTCGACGACGCGTGGAACGCGATTCGCGCCTCCAGTCCATTGCGGTCGTCGCGATTCTCGCGCTCGTATTGGGAAGACGAGATCAGCCACGTCATCAAGGGTCGCGGCCTGACGCGGTTCGACGAGTACGCGGACCTGGCCCGCGTCGGGCGCAAGCACGCGCTCCCGCTGGAGACGCGGCAGGCCGTCTGGGACCTCTACGAGGCGTACGCGCGCGGGCTGCGCGACCGCCGGGCGCACGACTGGGAGGACATCGTCCTGCTCGCCCGCGACGCGGTGCGCGCGGTGCCGCTCGAGCGGTACGACGCGGTCATCGTGGACGAGGCACAGGACCTGTCCTGCGCGATGGTCGCGCTGGTGCACCAACTCGTGGGTGACCGGACCGACGGCCTGACGCTCATCGGTGACGGCCAGCAGACGATCTACCCCGGCGGGTACACGCTCGGCGAGGTCGGCATTAACCTTTCAGGCCGCGGCGTGGTGCTCGACGTCAACCACCGGAACACCGCTGAGATCCTCGAGTTCGCGAAGGAGATGGTGGCGGACGACCAGTTCGTGGACATCGAGGGTGTCGACGGGGTCGGTGACGCGGTGTCCGACGTCTCACGCTCCGGTGCGGCTCCGACGATGACGCGCTTCGCAAGTCGTGCGGACCACGATCGGGCGATGCTCGCCCGATTGACCGAGGTCCTGCGGCTGGTCGGGACCGGTCACGGTGACGTCGGCATCCTCACGGCGACGAAGCGGCAGGCGGACGACGTCATGGAGGTGCTCGGGCGAGCCGGCGTCCCGACCGTCTCGCTGCAGCAGTACGCGGGACGGAGCTCCGACGCGGTCCGCGTGGGGACCGTCAAACGTGCGAAGGGTTTGGAGTTCAAGCAGGTACTGCTCGCGCACGTCGACCGTGGGCTGCTCGATGCTGCCCGAGCCGACCCGTCGGAGACCGAACGGGAGCGGAGGGAGCGAGGGCGCCGGGAGCTCTACGTCGGGATGACCCGGGCGCGGGACGGCCTCTGGGCCGGCGTCCGGAGCGGAGCAACGCGCCGGCGCTGACGACTGAGCCGTAGTACGAAGCCCGTTCCCGGAGAATTCATCCCAGGCAGTGTGATCAGGACCCGCCGGGCAGCGCTCGCTTCGCTCGCTCCGCTGTCCCCGGGTCCTTGAACGCAACCACGAACGCCCGCTGATCCCGCCTCAGCAGCCGCAAGGCAGTCTCACCGCCGACCGAGTACAGGCGCCCCTTCGAGCTTCGGGCCTAGCCCTTGATACCCCAGCCTCCCTAGTCGCCGTAGGTGTCGATACGTACGATCGCGACATCTGTGATCTCCCGTCGAGGCAGCCGCGTGCTTTAGAACGGCGCCAACCCGACAGTGACGCGCTCGGTTGAGAAGTCGATGAACGCAGCCGCCCGCACAGCGACCACCATCGCCCAGACAAGCCCACCGAAGACCAGAACGAGGACGACGAGGGACGGGCCATCGAAGCCCCTCGCTGCGGCTCCGGCGACTCCGATCACCGCGACGGGGACCAGGATGAAGAGCGCCGCGAGCCTTGCTCCGCGATCCGCTGCGCTTCGGAAGGACCCGTCAGGCGCTGACATGGTTCACCTGCCGTTCGTTTCGTGAGCCCATGTGAAGAGCACTTGCGACGTTCTCGGATTCGTGGGGGCGGAGGAGCAACAGCAGGTCCGCCGTGTACGGGAGCAATCTACTGATGTCTGATACTTCGCACACGGCGTTCGCAGGCTTCATCGTCGAACAACGGAAGGCACGGCGCCACCCAACGCCGCGTCTCCCGTCCATCAGCACGTCAGCACGCACCGCCCCGGCGGCCCCCGGCCTCCAACCGCTCGTGCGCTCCCACCGCCCGCGCAGTCGGCAGCAGCTCCGCCAATCCGCGGCGTCAGCGTCGCACTCTCCACCGTGTGCCGCAGCTGCTCCAGCTTGTCGAACGACCGGTACTCCGAGAAAACCATCACTTGCACGAACTCGATCCCACGAACCTCGTTGCTTCGACACCCGCGCAGGTCGAAGAACACTCTCCCGTCGCGAACGGCGTCCACGACCTCGTCGCGCTGGACGGCAGCATCGGCGAGCGCATCGACCCCGTCCGGCACGAGCTCACGGACGGCGGAAGCGAAGGAAGCGCCCCGCGGCACCACGTGGTCCGACCCGAGGGACCGGACGAGGGCTTCGTCCGCCGGAGCAGCATCGGCGATCACGAGCTCGAGTCCTGCGCCGAGTTCGCGGGAGAACGCAGCTACCTCGCCCCTCGAACTGGTGCCGTGCCAGCGGACAGCCCTGTCCACCGTCACCCACCCCCATGCCACGATGGTCCAACGACCCAGGGAGGGGCACCAATGGTCGACCGAGCACTCCGTGACCGCCTACAGACACTGTCCGAGGTAGCCACAGCGGTCCGCCACCACCGCGCCTCCATCCAGGACGCAGCCGCATCAGCGAAGGACCAGCTCCTCACCCGCCGCCTCACGATCACCGGCCCAGCCCTGTCCTGCTCCGTCCTCCCCCTCCGCCCCACCGACACGACCCTTGCTGCAGCGATGCAGCACGCCGCCACACTCCCCCGCGCCGACCGCGCCGCCGAGGACGTCCTCACCGTCCTGACGAAGGACGTCCCACTGGCCCTCGCCGACGAGAACTCCGCGTCAGGCATCGCCAGCATCTTTGCCGGCCGAGAGCGCCGCGAAGCAGCAGCCCGCGCCGAGCAGTACCTGACGAACACCCTCGCGTGGCTCGACAACGGCGCCCTCACCGCGCTGAAGACGATCGACACCCGCCACGTCCCCCGCCCCGACGGCACACTCGACGCTCTCCTCGACACCGAGGGGCCGCTCCTCACCGCCACCGCCCACCTCGGCCCGGTCGCGCTGATCGACCTCGCCCCGATGGCGCACCTCCCCACCACGATCGCGACGCTCCGCGCCGTGGTGGAGACCGAACAGGAGGCCCGTGCGCGCGTCCTCGACGCCGGCCACCGTGTGCGGGACGTCGCGGCCCGGCGCGAACTCAGCGCGATGGACATCGACCGCCTCCGCGAGGTCACGCGCGACCAGCTCCGCCTCGGCGCCGTCCGCGACGCCGGCATCCAGACGGTCGGGGAGCTCCTCCGCGCACCGATCGCCCCCGGTCAGCTGCCCGGAATCGGCGAGACGACAGCCGCGCGCATCAACGCCGCCGCCCGGTCGATGCAGGACGCAGCCCGCGAGGACGCGGCCATCCAGATCGACGCTCGCCGACAGGACACCGCGAGCGTGGCGCTGGTCTCGGCCCTCCGGCAGTGGGAAGCCGCGAAGAACGGCGGCGGCCCGCGAGCGGCTGTCCTCGTCGACGAGCTCGCTCCCCTGGCCGACGCGGTCGCAGAGCAAGCGGTCCTGGGCATCGTGCACCAGCCGGGCGCACGGGCCTCCGGCTCGTTCAACCCGGCCGAGGGTGCCGTCGAGCGCATCGAGGCGGACGTCGACGACGCCCGTCAGCGCGCCGTCCGTGCAGCCGGTGACCGCGACCGGATCGCGACGACGGACGACTGGAGCGACTTCCTCGACCGCCCAGCCAGCTACTTCGCGCTCCTCGACGAGGTCGGGCTCACCGACTCGACGACGGCCGGCCGCGGGTCGCTCCCGGAGGGCCTGATCGAGCAGATCGAGCAGTTCCACCTGGACACGTCCCTCCTGTCCGCGTCGCTCCGTGGGTACCAGCGCTTCGGGGCCGCGTTCGCGCTCGTGCAGGAGCGCGTCGTCATCGGCGACGAGATGGGCCTCGGCAAGACCGTCGAGGCACTCGCGGCGATCGCGCACATCGCCGCGACCGCTCCGGACGGCATGCCCCGCTTCGTCGTCGTGTGCCCGGCCGCGGTGGTGGCGAACTGGCTGCGCGAGACCGAGAAGCACACGTCGGTGCCGGCGTTCCGCATCCACGGCACCGAGCGGGTGCGTGGGATCAGCGGCTGGCTGCGCGAGGCCGGCGTCGCCGTCACCACCTACGAGACGCTCGAGTGGTTCCGCACACAGGTGCCCGAGGAGCAGCGGTTCGCCGCGGTCATCGTCGACGAGGCGCACTACGTCAAGAACCCCGACGCGAAGCGTACGAAGCACACCCGTGCGCTCCTGGAACGCTCAGATCGCGCCCTGCTCATGTCGGGCACACCGCTCGAGAACCGGGTCGAGGAGTTCCGGGTCCTCATCGACCACATCCGTCCCGACCTCCGGGTCGACGAAGACGACGACCCGCTGACGTTCCGGAAGCAGATCGCGCCGGTGTACCTCCGCCGAAGCCAGGAGGACGTGCTCACCGAGCTCCCGGAGCTGGTCGAGGTCGAGGAGTGGACCGACCTCACCCCCGCCGAGTCCGCGCGCTACGCTGCGGCGCTCGACAGCGACAACTTCCACACCATGCGGCAGCTCGCGATCCTCGACGGCGACGCCTCGAGCAAGATCGCGTCGCTCCGCGACGTCATCGCCGAGGCCCGCTCCACCGGCCGCAAGACGATCGTCTTCTCCCACTACCGCGCCGTCCTGGAGGCTGTGCTCGCCTCCGTCGACGGAACCGTCTTCGGTCCGTTGAGCGGTTCCACGTCCCCCTCCGGGCGTCAGGACATGATCGACGAGTTCTCCGCGGCGGCTCCTGGCGCCGTGTTGGTCGCGCAGATCATCGCCGGCGGCGTGGGCCTGAACATCCAGGCCGCGTCGGTCGTGGTGATCTGCGAGCCGCAGCTCAAGCCGACGACGGAGTGGCAGGCGATCGCCCGTGCCCGACGGATGGGGCAGCTCGACGTCGTGCAGGTGCACCGGTTGCTGTCCGAGGACGGTGTCGACGCAGCCCTCGTCCGGATGCTCGCGCGGAAGTCCCGGACCTTCGCGGACTTCGCGGCCGTCAGCGAGACGGCGAGCGCGTCGGCGCAGGCGTTCGACATCTCCGAGTCGCAGCTGATCGCCCAGGTGCTCGCCGACGAGCGCGCGCGGCTGGCGGAGGAGCGAGCTGCCGGAGCCGCGACGCCGGAGCTGGCCGTCTGACGGACCCAGCCCTACCTGGCGGCGGCGAGCGCCGCCTCCAGGACGTCCTCTTCGATGATCGGGATGCCGTACTGCCGGGCCTTCCGCGCCTTGCCGGACAGGCTGTCGACGTCGGCCGCGATGAGCACGGCGGTCTTCTTCGTGACGTTCGGCGCTGACCGGATGCCGAGCCGTTCCAGGTCCGCCTCGATCTCGGTCCGGCTCCGTCGCATCTCCCCGGTCAGCGTGACGATGCTGCCCTCGCCCAGGTCGATCGCGGGCTCCTTCTCGACTGCTGCGGGCGCGGCTTGCTGCGCTGCGGAGAACGACCGCGCGCCCATCCGCGCGGGCTGGCGGCTGTGGACCGCGTGTTCCAGCTCGTCGTCCGTGACGCCGAGCAGCCGCGCGACCCGTTCGAGCTGGATGTGGTCCTGGATCGTGAGGACCCCACCCGCCCAGACGGCTTCGACCAGGTCGGCGAAGTAGCGGCGGTGCAGGTCAGCTCGGACTGGCTCGGGCAGTCCGAATTCACGCCCGAAGGCGGCGAGTTGCTCGGCGTCGCTCGCGGTCAGCAGGTCGTCCGACAGCGCACGGTCGAGGACAGCCGCGTAGAGCGTCGCCTCCGTACCGCCGTCGACGGCCGGCAGGCGGTCCGTCGCCACGTCCACGCGGGTGCGGTCGGCGGTGCCGGTCGAGCGCCGCCGTGCAGTCCAGGGCGAACCACCGGACTGGAGGCTCGGCCACCGCAACTCCGTGGCTCGCGTCCCCCAGGTGGTCCAGCGGGGATCCTGCCGGGAGGACCCGATGTACGCGCCGAGCAGGCTCGCGGTGGCGCGGGCGTCGGCGAGCGCCTCGTGGGCGTCGACGAGTTCGATGTCGTAGGCGCTGCAGCAGTCGGCGAGCTTCCGACCGGAGCCGGGCAGGAACTCCTGCGCGAGCCGCATCGTGCAGAGCGCGGTGCTCGCCTGCTTGAACGGCGACCGGTGGCCCAGGCGCTCGAACTCGGCGTGCAGGAACCGCGCTTCGAACGAGGCGTTGTGTGCGACGACGACCCGGCCGCGCAGCTTGTCGACCAGGTCACCGGCGATGTCCGCGAAGGTCGGGGCGCCGGTCATGTCCGCGCCGCGCAGGCGGCGGATGTGCACGGGGCCGAGGTCGCGCTGGGGGTTGATGACCGTCTCGAACGTCCGCTCGTCGTCGCCGTCGGGCGTGACGTGGACGATGCCGATCTCGATGATCCGGTGGCCGTACGAGGGCGCGAGGCCCGTCGTCTCGAGGTCGATCACCGCGTAGCCGTTGTGCATCCCCAGTCCCCTCCGTACGCCGACGGACTCTGCGCCGGCGCTCCATCATCCTCATCGTGATCGTGTCGGGCTGCGACCACCTGTTCGAGGGGCTCACGAGTTGACGATCGGCGCTCCGAGATCGACCTCTGCCTCGCACCACGATGCCAACTCCAGATCGTGCGTCGCCACGACGACCGCCCCACCGCGTTGCCGGATGAGCTCCAAGCCGTCCCGCACCATGGCTGCGCTGACGTCATCGAGCGACGCTGTCGGCTCGTCCGCCAACACCACCCGGGGCTGTTGGACCAGGACCCGTGCGACGGCGATGCGCTGCTGTTCGCCGCCGCTGAGGAGCCCGGCCCGAATCCGTTGCCGCCCGCCGAGTCCGACGACATCGAGTGCAGTGGCGACGCGGATGTCGAGCTCTTGTCTCGTCACCCCACGTGGGCGAACGACGCCGAGGTTCTGCCGCACCGACCACTCGGGGACGACAGCGTGGTCCTGCGTCACGAACCCGATGACGTCCCGGCGCAGACGTCGCTGTTCGTGCCTGGCTGCAGCGTGGATGTCGATGCCGAGGACGGACACGCTCCCTCGGGTCGGTCGTTCCAGCCCGCCGAGGCAGCGCAAGAGCGTCGTCTTGCCCTGCCCGGACACTCCGCGGACGGCGACCGCGGTGTGTGGTTCGGCGACGACACCGAGGTCGTTCCACAGCGTCCGGGTGGCGACGTCGTACCCGAGCCCGTCGCCGCGGAGCAGTGTCTCGTCCGTCATGGTTGATCCCTTCCTTCGCGTGCGGTGGCGATGAGCAGCACCGTGAGCAGCGCACCGGTGGCCAGCGCGACCACGACCGCTGTGATCGCTGCGGCCGGCAGCGAGGGCGTTCCGACCGGGTCGGACAGTGCCCGGGTCGCAGCCGCAGCACCAGCGACGACCAGGGCAGCGACGGCGACGAACCGCCAGTGGTGCACGATCGGGTGCCGGCCGGCCAGGAACCGCAGCCTGGCCGCTCGTCGTGTCCGGACCCGGTGGTCGACGGTGAGCGTGAAGCCAGCGAAGACGACGGCGATGCCGGTGGCGATCAGCGCTGCCTCCGCAATCCGTCGCTCTCCCCGCAAGACCGCGAGCTGCCCTTCGACCGTCGCTCCGACACGTCGGTACTGCAGGACGACGTCGTCGAGGCCGGCACGGCGCACGGCCCGCTCGAGCGCTGCTCGGTCGGTGAACCGGACTTCGCCGTTCGCCACCGCCGTTCCGAGACGGTTCGGAGCGATGTCCGTCGGGTCGGGAACCACCAGCACTGGTACCTCGGGCCACGTCGGGACGTCTGGTGCCACAGCCGACGTCCAGTCGAGTACGGATCGGGCGATCGACGCGGTCGACGGCACCACGACCGCTCGGACACGCAGTTGCTCCGGGGGCTCCATGCCCTCCACTTCCCAGCTCTCCGAGAGGTCTGCTTCGGTTGCCGCCTGCAGCGCGTCGATACGCGAGCCGAGTGTGCTCGGGACTAGCAGCACCGGGCGGCCATGCCCCGCGGCGATCTGATCCGCGTACTGATCCAGCGCGGCCGTCGCCTCACCGACCAGTGTGAGATGGTCGACGAACGACACTCGGGCCATGCTCGCCGTTCCGTCCCGGAGTGGTCCGAGCGCGATCCGGCCGAACGCGACGTCCTCGTCGTACTCGGTGAAGGTCGTCCCGAGGACCACGTCGTCGCCGTGTGCCGCCTCCCGGACGAGCGTCCGCTCCAAGGACTCGGACATCACCCGCCGCTGCGCCGTCCAGTCCAGGTCGAAGGTCCCGACGACCACCAGAGCGATGCCTGCCGCAGCGACGACGACCATCGGCCACCGGACGACGGCACCGGGCCCGAGCTTCCGACACGTCAGGACGGTGAGCATGGCGTGGACCCCGACGAGCAATGCGACCGTCGGCACGATCACGGCGATGATCTCGATCACCGTGAACCGCAGGACCGCCCCGGACGCACTCTGTCCCGCGAGGGTCGCGCCGATGCATCCGACGAAGACCACGGCGAACACGCCGACGAGCCTCGCGATCTCCAGGGCTTCGCGTGCTGCCACAGCTCGGTACGACCAACCCGAGGTGGTACGCAACTGTTGCCGGGCCGCGCGTCGGCGCGATTCCGCGACCAGCGCGATGAGGACCCCGAGTGCGACAGCGGACACTGCAGCGGACCATTCCGGCTGCGTGAGCGCCGAGGCGAGCGCCTCGAGGGCGTGCGGCGACACATCCGTGTACCGGTACCCAGCCCGTTCGAGCCGGTCGAGGAACTCCGTGACGGCAGGCGCAGGTCCGCCGACCGCGTACATCGCGATCAGACGGAGTTCGCCACCGTCGCCGATCGGTGCGGTGGACACGCTGCCGCGGAACACCGGTTCGCTCGTCGTCCCGTTGAAGGAATAGGCGTTCCAGGTGTCAGGGCGTCCATCGCGGTCCGGAACGAGCACTGCCAGCGCAACACCAGTCTCGTGAGCCAAGCGCTTCAGCGTCGCCGTCTGCTTCGCCTTCGTCTGGGTGGCCGGCATGTCAGTCATCTCGATGCTGGTCTGCGCGCTGAGGAGTCCGAGTGCTTCGACGTCGCCGACCACACCGACCACGAACACCACCGCACCGAGGACCGCGGCCGCCACCGCGAGCACGGTGGCAGCCGCGAAGTTCCTCATCCGCGGGTCGCCCAGAATGCCTGGTTCCCCGAGAGCGCCTTCTTCCGGTGCGCATAGGCGACCCTCGTCGGTGGCATCCAGTCGGAGCGGGTCGTGACACCGGACGACTTCACCGAAGCGCGGTGCGTCGAGCGATCGTGCACGTACACCGAGTGCACCTCGCCACTCCACACCCCGTACGACCACGTCCCACCGCCGACGTACGCCGTACCGTTTCGTGTTCCAGGCGCTCCTGGCGCTCCGTCTCCCTCGTCAGCCGAGGCTCCCCCTTCGCGGATCCCTCCGACGGCGCTGACCGAACCGACCGGCTCAGCCGCCGCGGCCGAGCAGGTCCCCCATCCGACCGTCAGCAGAGCCGTTGCGGCGATGGTCGCGATCATGTTCTTCCTCTGCACGCAGATCTCCTTTTCGTCCACGGCCATGTCGGCCGCGTGGAACGGTACCGAGTGGGCGCCGGTATCGGAAGTTCCACATATCCCGTATTCACAGAACGTCATCCGCCGATCGGAGGACCCCGACCCGTCAGGCTCAGCGCAACAGCAACCCGGCGATCGGCCGCGTTCTGTTCCTCAGCGAGGCGACCGTGAAGACGCACCTCGGCCACGTGTTCGAGAAGCTCGGCGTCAACGATCGCACCCGCGCCGTGACCCGCGCGATGGAGCTGAGCCTCTTGCCCTGATCCACCGGCGGGAGACCCAGCGGCGGAAGGACCCGGCGGCCGGGCGGCCTCAGCGGACCGTGCAGGAGCGGCCGACCGAGGTCAGTCCCACGTCGCCAGCCCCACGATCATGGAGATCGGCAGCGACACCGCGAGCACGATCCCGACGACGATCGCCAGCGTCCTCGCTGTCCGGACGCCCTGCTGCCCGACCCACACGAGCAGCAGGATCGCCGTGAGGTAGACCGGCACGACCAGCAGCAGCGGCACGAACCCGAGCCCGGTCCACTCCACGAGCGCGCCAGCGAGCAGTTCGTACCCGGTGCACGCTGCCGACACCGCGAGCGCGACCCGCACCTGGGTCGATGCTCGGTGGTTCGGGACAGCGGTCACGTCCTGCTCACTCATCGTCGTACCCATTGCCGGGCCCTCCCGCCAGGCAGGTCGTCTCGACCATCACGTCGCCCGAAGCCCTGGTCACGCTCACGTTCGCCTCCGCGAGCCAGTCGGCTCCGAGTGCGCGGACGTCCCACCCGTACGGGTCGGCGTCGTGGAGCCCGGCATCGCGGAACACCTGGCGTACCGGAGCCAACTGCCGCTCGATCTCGTGCCCCGGCAGCTGATCGGCTTCCCGCTCCGCGTCGGTCTGCGGCTCACCATCCGGGTCGGAGGGCACCGACCATCGCCACATGTACTGCGTGCCCTCCTGCAGGTTCGACAGCGGGCACTCGAGGGTGACCTCGACGACGTCCCGGGAACGCACGTCTTCGCCCAGCGCGCGCACGGCGCGCTCCCCGACGCCTGCGAGGTCCTGCTCCGCCTCCGACTGCGTCATGCTCGTCTCGAGCTCGGTGAGTGGCTGCGCATGGCGCTCGACATCCGCAGCCCAGCTCCTCGCCACCCCCGTCGTCGGGTACCCGAGCGTCCCGGCCGCGAGGACCGCGAACACGGCGCACGCCACCGGCCCGACCAGCGTGACCGATCGGTCCCGCCGTCGCTGCACCAGCAGCACGACGACCCCGGTCAGCGGCACACCGGCGCACACCACCGTCACCACGACGTCGCCCAGAGTCTGCGCCGAGAGCGACCGGTTCGAGCTGTCGACGCCGTTGTACCCGGCGAGCGCGACGAGCAGCCACGCGATCCACCCGGCGGGCAGCAGCAGACCGCTCAGGACGATCCACCCGATGCCGTTCCGCCGCTTCGGCGGCGACCACGCGCTGTCGTCGACCATTGATTCCCCGTTCCCCACATCCACCGTACCGACTGCCCGGGAGGCGCGTGACCGGCCCGCCACGCGCCTCCCGTCCAGCACGGACACACCGGCCCATGACCGACCCGCCCGGACCCGCCTACGCTCGAAGTGATGCCCGCACCACGCACGACCCGCGACTCGACCACAGCCCTCGACACCACCACCACGAGCGACGGGTTCATCCGCGTCCGCGGCGCCCGCGAGAACAACCTCCGCGACGTCGACGTCGACATCCCCCGCGACCGCATCGTCGCGTTCACGGGGATCTCCGGCTCCGGTAAGTCGAGCCTCGCGTTCGGCACCGTCTTCGCCGAGGCACAGCGCCGTTTCCTCGAATCAGTGGCCCCGTACGCTCGCCGCCTCATCGCGCAGGGTTCGACCCCGCATGTGGAGTCGATCACGGGCCTCCCGCCGGCCGTGGCGCTGCAGCAGCGCCGCGGTGCCCCGAGCTCCCGGTCGACGGTGGGGACGCTGACGACGCTGAGCAACTCGACCCGCATGCTCTACTCCCGTGCCGGCACGTACCCCGAGGGCGCCGAGCAGCTGTACTCGGACTCGTTCTCCCCGAACACCGTCGCCGGCGCCTGCCCGCGCTGCCACGGGTTGGGCGTCGCGCACGAGGTGACCGAGGCCTCCGCCGTCCGCGACCCGTCGCTGAGCATCCGCGACGGTGCGATCACGGCGTGGCCCGGTGCTTGGCAGGGCAAGAACCTGCGCGACGTGACGGCCGGCCTGGGCTACGACATCGAGCGGCCGTGGCGGGAGCTGCCGCAGGCGGACCGGGACTGGCTGCTGTTCACCGAGGAGCAGCCCGTCGTCGAGGTGCACCCGAAGCGTGACCGGGTCGCGAAGCCGTACAAGGGGAAGTTCTGGAGCGCGCGGCAGTTCGTCATGCACACGCTCGCGGACTCGCAGAGCGAGTCGCAGCGGAACAAGGTCCTGCAGTTCGTCGAGTCGGGTCCGTGCACGCTGTGCGGTGGTTCGGGGCTGACGCGGGCGGCTCTCGCGGTGACCTTCGGCGGGATGACGATCGCTGACCTCAACGCCCTGCCGCTGTCCGACGTCGCCGAGGTCCTCCGCCCCACGGCCGAGCTGACCGACGCTGCCGCCGCCACCTCACGCACCACCTCGGGCGAGCGCACCGAGGTCGCCGTGGCCATCGCCCGTGACCTGCTCGGCCGCGTCGAGGTGCTCACCGGTCTCGGCCTCGGCTACCTGAGCCTGGACCGTGCCACGCCGACGCTCTCCCCCGGCGAGATGCAGCGCCTCCGCATCGCGACACAGCTGCGGAGCGGCCTGTTCGGGGTCGTCTACGTCCTCGACGAGCCGAGTGCGGGCCTCCACCCCGCCGACGCCGAGCCCCTGATCCAGGTCCTGGAGGACCTCCGAGCCAGCGGCAACAGCGTCTTCGTCGTCGAGCACGACATGCGCATCGTCCGCCAGGCGGACTGGATCGTCGACGTCGGCCCGGGTGCGGGCACGGCCGGCGGCACCGTCCTGTACAGCGGCCCGGTCGACGGCCTGGCTGACGTCGAGGCGTCCGTCACCCGCCGGTTCCTGCAGCCGCGGGGCTCCGACCGGGAGGCCCGCCCCACCCGCACGCCGATCGGCACCCTGGCACTGCGCGACGTCACGCGCCACAACCTCCGCGGGTTGGACGTCGACCTGCCGCTCGGGGTCTTCACCGCCGTCACCGGCGTCTCCGGCTCCGGCAAGTCCTCACTGGTCGGCGGCGTGCTGCCTGCTCTGGCGGTCGACCACCCGACGGTCAGCCGCGTGGTGGAGGTCGACCAGAAGCCGATCGGCCGGACGCCCCGGTCGAACCTCGCCACGTACACCGGGCTCTTCGACGCGGTCCGGACGGCGTTCGCGGCGACCGACGATGCGAAAGCTCGCGGCTGGACCGCCGGACGGTTCTCCTTCAACGTCGCGGGCGGTCGGTGCGAGGTCTGCCAGGGCGAGGGCTCGGTCTCCGTGGAACTGCTGTTCCTGCCGGGGAGCTGGGCACCGTGCCCGGAGTGCCACGGCTCCCGGTACAACGACGAGACACTCGAGGTCCGCTGGAACGGATCGACCATCGCCGACGTCCTCGGCATGACCGTCGACGAGGCCACCCCGTTCCTCGCTGCGATCCCCGCCGCCGCCCGCGCCCTCGACGCCCTGGGCCAGGTCGGGCTCGGCTACCTGCGACTCGGGCAGCCCGCACCGGAACTGTCCGGCGGCGAGGCCCAGCGCATCAAGCTCGCCACCGAACTGCAGCGCGCTCGCTCCGGCCACACGCTCTACGTCCTCGACGAACCGACCACGGGCCTGCACCCGGCCGACGTCGAGCGCCTGACGGAACAGCTGTCCCAGCTGACGGATGCCGGCAACACGGTCGTCGTCGTGGAGCACTCGATGTCGGTCGTCGCCGCAGCCGACCACGTCATCGACATGGGACCGTCCGGAGGCGACGCCGGTGGCCAGGTCGTCGCAGCCGGCACGCCCTCCGAGGTCGCGGCCTCCCCGGACAGCCGCACGGCCCCGTACCTCCGCGCCGAACTCGGTCTCTGACCGGACGGGAGGCGCGGTGCGGTCCCGTCCCGCGCCTCCCGTCTGGCGGTGGCATCGCTCACCCCACCGCGGCGAACGCCTCCCGCACGCCCGCGGCGTCCTCGGCCGGCGGCCGGCCGTACGCCTCCCGGTAGTCCCGTGAGAAGTGCGACGCGCTGCGGTACCCGACGGCCGTCGCCGCACGGGCCGCGGTCTCGCCGAGGACGACCATCCGCCGCCGTGCTTCCCCGAGCCGCGCACGCTTGAGGTACTGCGCCGGCGACATCCCCGTCGTCTGCTTGAACCGGGTGAACAGCGTCGAGGCACTGGTGAGCAGGGTGCCCGCGAGCCGGTCCATCGACCACGCTTCGTCGAGTCAGTCGATGAGCAGCGCGGCGGCTCGTGCGACGACGGACTCGTTGTCGAGCGCCGCCAGGATCCTCGGTGCCTGCTCGGTCTGCAGCAGGCGGAGCACGACCTCCCGCGAGACCAGCGGGAACAGGACGGGCACGTCCTCCGGGGTGTCGAGGAGCCCGACCAGCCGGGCGAAGGCATCCGCGAGGGCCGGCGTCCACGTCCCTAGCCGCGGGGGTTCGACGAGCGGGACGGTCGAGCGCGACATCGAGGCGACGACCTCCCCGACGACGACCGGGTCGAGCCGCCAGACGACGGACACGAAGCCTCGGTCCTCCACGTCGGTGACCCCGGCGACGACGGGCAGGTCGACGGGCGTGATGAGGAAGTGTTCGCGTCCCCACTGCTGGTCGTCGTCCCCGACGATCGAGCGTTTGCGACCGACGAGCACCACCGACAGGGACGGCACGTAGCGCTGGTAGCCGAGGTCGGTCGGCCCGTCGACCTGCGAGACGCGCATCTGCAGCGCGGCGGCCCTGCCGGACGCGCCGCTGACGGGGAGCAGGCCACCGTCCGGCCACGCACCCCGCGGGACTGTGGCGACACGATCGGCGTGCACGAGTGCGGTCCGGGCAGCACGGTCGAGCGCTGCGCCCACCTCGGTGTCCATCCCGCCACCGTACCGCCGGCCGTCGACCACCAGGACCGTCACCGGATCCGGCAAGCACTGTACCGATCCGGGCAAGGTCCCGAGTCCCGCCGACGGCGAGCATCGACTCATGACCATCAACGACACCACCACCAAGAGCCTCACCGGCCGCACCGCCCTCGTCACCGGCGCCTCGAGCGGCATCGGCGAGGCCATTGCACACGAACTCGCCGCCGCTGGCGCCATCGTCGTCGTCACCGGTCGCGACGCCACCCGCACCGATCGCGTCGTCGCCGACATCCGGGCAGCCGGCGGCACCGCCCAAGCCCTGGTGGCCGACCTGACCGGCACCCCGGAGCAGGTGCGCGCCCTGGCGGAACAGGCCACGAGCCTCCTGGGCGGCCGCGTCGACATCCTCGTCAACAACGCCGGCGTGTACCCGGTCGGACCGACCGCGACCCTCAGCGACGCCGACATGGAGGCGCTCTGGACCACGAACGTCCGCGCCCCGCACGTGCTCGTCGGGCGCCTCGCCCCGGCGATGGCAGAGCGCGGCACCGGAGCGGTCGTCAACGTCGGCTCGTGGATGGCCCGGGTGGGCGTGCCGTTCGCCGCGCTGTACCCGGCGACGAAGGCCGCGGTCGAGCAGCTCACCCGTGCCTGGGCGGCCGAGTTCGGGCAGGCCGGTGTCCGGGTGAACACCGTGTCGCCGGGAGCGACGTCGACGCCGGGCAATGCAGACTCCGCGGAGGTCCTCGCCGCCATGACCGCCGGCACTCCGGCCGGCTCACCGGTCCGCCCGGTCGACATTGCACGCGCCGTGCGGTGGCTGGTCTCGGACGAAGCAGCCTTCGTGCACGGTGCGACCCTCGACGTCGACGGCGGCCTCGCGGCGACGCGGCTGGGCTAGGCACGCTCACAGGGCACGCCGATGACGGACGGGAGGCCCGGGACCAGTCGGTCCCGGGCCTCCCGTCCGTCACGCGGTGACTTCCGTCAGATGGTGGCATCCATCACGTGCTGACGTCCTTCACCAGGTCAGGACGAACCGGCCTCGAGTCCCGCCGGCTTCGAGGCGTCGGTGCGCCTCGGCGGCACGCGAGGCGGGCAGCACCTCGGCGACGCGGGGGACGATCGTGCCGCCCTCGACGGCGTGCCGGAGCCGCTCGAGCTTCTCGAACGACCGGTACTCGCGGAAGACCATGACCTGCTCGAAGCGGATGCCGTCCGTGCCGTTGCCCTGCCAGCCGCGGACGTCGAGGAAGACGCCACCGTGGCGGAGGGCCGGGACGACGACGTCCCGCTGGACAGCACAGTCCGCGAGGGCGTCGGCACCCTCGGCGACGATCGCCCGGGCCGCATCGGCGAACCCGTCGCCCCGAGGAACGACATGGTCCGCGCCGAGCGAGTGCACGAGCGCCTCGTCCTGCTCGGACGTGTCCGCGATGACGGTCATCCCGGCGGCCTTGGCGAGCTGCACGACGTAGTTGCCGAGGAGGCCCGCGGAACCGGTGACGGCGAGGGTCTGGCCGCGCTCGAGGCCGGCGAGCTCGAGGATCTGGATGGCGGTGAGGCCGTTCATCGGGACGGTGGACGCGAGTTCGATCGAGGTGCTGCGCGGGATGCGGGTGAACGACCCGACCGGTGCGACCAGGTGCTCGACGTAGGCGCCGCCGTGGCCGGTGAGGGGTAGGGCGATGGCCATGACCTCGTCGCCGACTGCCCACCCCTCGACGTCGGGACCGACCTCGTCGATGACACCCGCGGCGTCCATCCCGGGGACGTAGGGCGGAGCGGCTGCGCTCGAGTCCCGCTCCCCTGCGCGCACCCCGGTGTCAGTGGGGTTCACCGCGAACGCTCGGACGGCGATCCGCACGGAACCGCTGCCGGCGTGGACGTCCTGGACCTCGTGGACGGCGAGGGCCTCGGGCCCTCCGAACTGTGTGACTCCGACGACCTGCATGCATCCGGTCTACCGACTGCGGCGAACGCGGTGTCCAGGCAGCGAGCAACAGGCCCACAAATGCAGAAAACCCCTGACATTGGGAGCGGATGCTCCCCGTGTCAGGGGTTTTCATGAAAAGAAGTCCGGCGGCGTCCTACTCTCCCACAAGGTCCCCCTTGCAGTACCATCGGCGCTGAGAGGCTTAGCTTCCGGGTTCGGAATGTGACCGGGCGTTTCCCT